>CAZLAW010000071.1:0-11363 GCA_964557625.1 uncultured Marinicella sp. | reverse complement strand
TTCCAAAGTGGCTATAAGATTTCACCTAATTTATGGCAGAATAATCGCTCGTCGTTGAGCGCTTATGACATAGAAATAAAAGCTTTTAGGGATTATCCGCGAGAACATCTGGCTGCATTAATTAAAAAAATGGCACCAACGGCTCAATGGATTGATTCCAATATCCCCAAAAATGATAACCGTTTGGCTGTGCGTATACCGGCACAAGATTTTGAAGCAACATTAAATAAACTGGCTTCTGCTGAGGGTATTCAATGGCTTAACACTTATTTTCCGGAACGACTGATGAACCAGGATGCTGTGCCGGCCATTCAGGATACCAGCGGTAGCCTCGTTGACCAAACAATCTTCGATAAAGGCATTTACGGCAGTGGTCAAATAGTGGCTGTGGCAGACTCCGGCCTGGATAGAAATGAAGACTGGTTTGTGCATCTTAATCAAGGAGCCGGCGTTAACACCGCACTGACCAATGCCGAGAGCACCACACCGCCCTTAGTCGGAACGTCGTACCCGAATAATAAAGTTTTTGCTTACTGGGTGATGCCAGGTGCTGCCAGTTACGACCATGCTTGGGCCGGTTATCATGGCACCCATGTATCAGGTTCTGTGGCCGGTGATAAGCAGGTTGGCGGTTCAGTATCCAGTCCACTTCAATCCGGCTATGATGCCGATGATGGCATGGCACCCAATGCCCAGATATTATTTCAGGATTTAGGCGGTAATTCAGGATTATCGGGAATCGGCTCATCACCGATGTGGCAACAAGCTTATGATGCCGGTGCTCGCATCCACAGCAACAGCTACGGCGCGTCCACTTATGGCGAATACATCAGCTCAGATGCCAATTTGGATCGCTCATTACGTGATTTAGACGATATGATTATCGTGATGGCGGCCGGTAACGATGACGGAACCAATAACAGCACCAGTTCACCGGGTAACGCAAAAAACGCCTTAACTGTGGGTGCCTTACGCCATGGTAACAGCTCAACTGTGGCGGGGTTTTCTAACCGGGGTTTAACCGATGACGGCCGGTTAAAGCCCGATATATCAACCACCGGTTCCGGTATTACTTCAGCCAGTGGCGACAGTAACAACAATAACACCATTGACAATCCAAGTATCAAAAACATGAGTGGAACATCCATGGCGACACCGATCACCGCCGGCGGTCTGGCCTTACTGCGTCAATATTTTACCGATGGTTTTTATCCAACCGGCTTAAAAAATAATAATGACCAGCTTATTCCCAGTGGTCAACTCATGAAAGCCATGTTATTAAACGGCTCGAACGCTGATGCCGGATTTAATTATAGACACACCGGCTGGGGACGCCCCTGGTTAGCCAATACACTTTACTTTGATGGTGACAGCCGTCGCATCAAGTTTTGGGATGTGACCCACGAAAATGGATTAGAGACCGGTGACAGCATGACTTTTCACGTTGACGTTTTATCAGGTCAGGAATTTCGCGCCACTTTGACCTGGTACGACTTGGCCGGACCCACCGGTTCCGGTGTCACTTTGGTCAATGACTTGAATTTAAGCGTGGTGGCACCTAACGGCACCTATTTAGGCAACGTTATGAACACAGGTATCTCAGCAGAATCCTTAATGGGTGGATCACCCGATAACCTTAACACGGTTGAACAGATTCGTTTAACAGCACCCCAATCAGGCACCTATCAGTTAACAGTATCAGGCAGTAACATTCCCGGAAATGGCAGTTACGGTTCAGATAAACAAGGTTTTGCATTGGTGGTCGGCGGTGATTTAGGCAGTTTAACGCCGCAAGCACTGGGTAATCCGAGTAATTTAACGGCGACAGACAATGGCTTGAGTGGTGTTGAGTTAAACTGGTCTGTTGCAAGCAATGCCACTTATTATGAGGTTTACCGTGCCACCGGCACCTGCCAAAGTATAGAACCCGGCAGTATGCGCTTTCTGGGACAAAATGCCACCAACAATTATAACGACCTCGACACAGTGGGTGGTTATCAATATGCTTATCAGGTGCGTGCTTTTAACAGTGACAATGAAAGTGCTTTAACCAACTGTGTTGATGTCAGTTCAAGTCAAATTTGCGCCATCCCGCCACAATTCAATGGTCAACAAGCTTCTTTGAACAATGTAGGAAATAACACCTGTTCGATAAAAATGACCTGGCCGGCAGCCAGCAGCAATTGCCCGGCTGACCCGAATGTGGATTATCAAATCTATCGTGACACCCAACATAACTTCACGGCCAACGGTGGTAATTTATTAACGACTGTGTCTTCAGGTACGCAGTTTACTGACTTTTCAGCCACTGATGGGCAACCCTACTATTATCGAATACAGGCCGTAAACGGTAGCAATGAATCTGACTTATCCCGAGAATTAGCCGGTACCGCCTTTGGTCAACCCTCCACATCCATTGGCACGATCAGCGATGATGTTGATAACCGCTTAATGATGAATTTGTCCGGCACCTGGTCAGTCAGTAGTGAGCGCTCATCGAATGGCAATTTAAGCTATCGCAGCACTTTTGAAGGCGCCAATACCTACACCTCCAATACCTGCGCGCGCATGTACTCACCGGTGATTTCAGTGCCCAATACCGGCAGCCCTTCCGTTGACTATCAGGCCTGGTATCAAATTGAAGCGAACTGGGATGGTGTGGTGGTAGAAATCTCAACTGATGGCGGCACCAGCTGGCAGGATTTACCCCCCGTCGGTGGTTATCCAAGTGATTTCAGCTCAACCCAAAACCCGCCGATTAACGGTTGTGGTTATCCCACCTCGCAAGGTGCTTTTGGCGGTGCTTCAACCGGTTTTGACCCGGTGTCTCATGATTTATCAGCCTTTGGTGGCCAGGATATCCAGGTTCGCTGGAGCTTTTCAACAGACCCGGGTTACGAAGAAGAAGGTTTTTACATCGATGAGATTCAATATACGGATGTTTACACACCAAACACCTGTGCACCCATTGTTGATTTAATCTTTGAAGATGGTTTTGAATAAAACCTTATCAACCTCATAATAAAGCCACTTATTGTTCATTCAATAAGTGGCTTTAATCTTTCAGGATTGAATTAATCGATGACTTGAGTGGCTTTAATGTGGCCGCCGGAATAATCTTTTAATAAATCGTGTTGCTCTTCGGTGAGCACATAAATTTTATCGATGGTGCAGGATTGGGGGATTTGATCTTGCACCAGTACCTTATCAAATTTGGCCACCAGGGTGGTTCTGGAGGTTTGCTTGAGGGCGATTTGTTGGGCAAAAGGTAAATCCTGACAGGGTGACATCAATTCTAAAAGATAGGCTCTTCTTTGCACACCCAACAAAATCAGATAATCGGTATCGAGCGGCTGCCAGCCGGTGAAACGAAATTGTTGCACCCTACTGACGGCTTGTAAATTTTGATCGGCAATAAACTGTTGATAGTCCGGTCGTACTTGATTACCGGCACAGGCCATCAATGTGGCTGCTAATAATAAAACAATGGTGTTTTTCATCATATTTTTCCTGTTTTGATTGTTTATTTTATCATTCGCTTGTTGAATATTTGATGAATGCTTGAGTCGGTTTTAACCTTATTTTTGCAAATTCAACTCAGCAGAGTAAAATAGTCGATTTATTTATCGAGGACAACATGGGACGAGCCTATCAAAACCGTAAAGAATCCATGGCCAAAACATCGGACGCCAATGCCCGGGTTTATTCAAAATACAGCCGTAAAATCTATGTCTGCGCCAAATCAGGCGGCACCGATCCGGACGCCAATCTTGAGTTACGCAGCTTGTTGGATGAAGCCAAAAAAAGCCAGGTGCCTGCACATGTGATTAAAAAAGCCATCGACAAAGCCGAGGGTGGTGCCGGAGAAGACTTCGATGTGGCACGTTACGAAGGCTACGGACCGGGAAACTGTATGGTGATTGTGGATTGTTTAACCGATAACCCCAACCGAACCTTTGGCGACGTGCGTTTATGTTTCACTAAAACCGATTGTTCTATCGGCACCCAGGGGACGGTGATGCACATGTTTGATCATTGCGCCATTCTGGTGTTTGCCGGGGATGATGAAGATGTGGCATTGGAAGCCCTGTTAGAAGCCGATGTGGATGTCACAGACATTGAATCAGAGGATGGTAACATCACCGTGTTTACCCCGCACACCGAGTTTCACAAAGCCAAACAAGCGCTGCAAGATGCCTACCAAGACATTGAGTTTCAAGTCTCAGAAATCCAGTTTGTTCCACAAACCACAGTGGAAATCAGCGATGCGGAAGACATTGCACGATTCGATAAGTTTATCGATATGCTGGATGAGCTTGAGGATGTGCAAAATGTTTACCACAATGCGCTCATTCAACGATAATTTTTCATTGCGTAAACAAAAAAGCCGACTTAATGGGTCGGCTTTTTTGTAATTGTTAATACGTTTTAATCTTTAAGCACAAAGCTGACTTTGAGCACCACACGGTATTGATCAATGCGACCGTTTTCAACGGTGACTTTCTGGCTGGCCACCCAGGCTTCTTGTACATTTTTCAGGGTTTTATTGGCACGTTCAACACCTTTATTGACCGCATCTTCAAAGCTGTCTTCTGAACTGGCAATAATTTCTGTGACTTTGGCTACACTCATAATTTAACTCCTGTGTTTTTACTGAGTATTTAGCGTAGCATTTTGAATCTTTTTTTTCCAGTGTAATACCGGCCATATTTCTGATTTAACAACGAAAAAGGCCGGGTTTTAACCGGCCTTTAACATTCTGGTTTGGACTAACAATTACCAACCACATTGGCGGTCTTTATTTTGTGCGTCTAACCATTCTTTCAACGGGGCAAAATAATCCAGCATGGCGGTGGCATCCATGTCTCTGGAATTGGCAATCACCTGCATGGCATCTTGCCAGGGTTTTTCAGCCCCCATTTCCAGTACTTTAATCAGCTTCTCACCGGCTGCTTTGTTGTTATAAATGGAACAGCGGTGTAAATCACCTTCAAAGCCGGCGGCTTTACACAGTTCACGGTGGAATTGGAACTGTAAAATATGAGCCAGGAAATAGCGTGTATAAGGTGTGTTGCCCGGAATATGATATTTGGCTCCGGGATCAAACTGCGATTCATCGCGCTCGACCGGCGCTTTAATACCTTGATATTGGTTGCGTAAACGCCACCATCCGGCGTTGTATTCTTCCGGCGAGATGTCGCCGTTAAAGACCTGCCAGCGCCACTGATCTATCATCAAACCAAACGGCACAAAGGCCACCTTTTCCAGTGCTTTTTTCATCAGCATGCCCAAATCGTTATCAGATTCAGGAATTTCATCAATCAGACCAATGTCTTTAAAATATTTCGGTGTCATGGATAAGGCAATGGTGTCACCAATGGCCTCATGGAAACCGTCATTGGCACCGGTGCGGTAGAGAATACTTTTGTCTTTATAAGCCCGTTGATAAAAGTTATGACCCAGTTCATGGTGCACGGTAACAAAGTCTTCATAATCTTCTTTGATACACATTTTTATGCGGATATCGTCTTCATTATCGATATCCCAGGCACTGGCATGACAAACCACATCGCGGTCTTTAGGTTTTAAAAATAATGAACGCTCCCAGAACGTCTCAGGCAAGGGATCAAGTCCCAATGAAACAAAAAAGTTTTCAGCGGTTTTAACCATTTTTTTGGCATCATAATCATGCGCTTTTAGGCGAGCGGTCACATCAATGGTTTCACCGGCATTGTCAGGTTTCACCAGATCATAAACCGCAGTCCAGTCCTGGGCCCACATATTGCCCAGCAAATGAGCCGGAATCATGCCGTCATCACCCATTATGTCATCACCGTACTGTTCAGTGAGTTTACTGCGTACATGGCACTGTAAAGCATCATACAAGGGCTCAACCTGACCCCAGAGGCGGTCTAATTCTTCGGCAAAGTCATCCGCCGGCATGTCGTATCCGGCACGCCACATGGCGCCGGTGTCGGCAAAGCCCAGTTCGCGAGCGCCTTCATTGGCCAATTCCACCATGCGCTGATATTTATCCCGCATCGGCACCGAAATGGTGCGCCAACCGGTCCAGGCATCTAAGAGTTCTTTGTGGTTTCTGGATTCAGCAATCACTTTGGACAATTCACCCAAATCACGGCATTCACCGTCCACACAGTATTTTCCGGCACCGTACATGGCTTCTAATTTGGCCATAATTTGCGCCAGCTCGGCATTTTTCTCCGGATCATCCGGCGCCGCTAACGTTAAACTGCCTTTGATTTTATCCAGGCGTCTGCGCATATCAGCAGGCAAATCTAAATCATCGAATTTTTTTGCCTGATTGGCGAATTTAACTTGTAAGGCCCCCATTTTCTCGATACTTTTAGCCCCAAGCCACACGGTGTCATCGGTGATAAAGTTGGCCTGGACCCAAGCCACACGGGCCGCGTACTCACTTTCTTTGATATAGGTGTCTTCCACCAACTGTAAGAATTCAGCGGCGTCTTGTTGGGTCAAGGTCTTGTTTTGTTCAGGTTTAGGCTGGTTTGTTTGACAGGCCGTCAAAGTCATCGCAACCAGCAATAGAATGAATTTTTTCATGATTGAATAGAAATATGAAGTGAACCTATTCTACCTCAAGAGCCGGTATAAATTCAGCCCCGATAAGTCTTCATTGAGTTAATACGCCGAATCTAAAAAAGCCGCCATTCAATCTGACGGCTTTAGCGCTTTGAATACTCATCGATAATTATTTTCAATTGGGATCCCGTTGTCGTATTGAACCGCGGCTGCGTGAACGGTTTTGTGAGCGGTTAGAGCGCGGCTTTGAATGACTCGATGTTGGCTTTGTGTAACTGCTTGTGGCCGGTTTCGAGGGTTTAGCCGGACGACTTGTGCGTACCGGAGGTTTTTGTACAGGTGCCCCTTGTGGTATTGCGTGGCTGGACGATTGTCTTTGTGTCCGATAATTGTTGCCTGATGGGATGCCACGGTTATTGGTGATGTTTCGTGGTGTGGTCACTTGACGTGTACGGCTGGGTTGTTGGCGCGGTTGGGGTCGGTTTGATCGAACCGTGCTGCGCTGAATGGCTGAACGCTGAATAGCCGTTGATGGGTTGTTTTTGGTTTCACGAACAGTCGGTGTTGGTGGATTGGCCTGACGATAACGGTTCGATTGTGTATAACCGTTACGGGTTGGTGTGGAATTGACCGCCGATGACCGGTTAGATTGACTTTGCCGGATGCGTGCCGGTATTTGTTGATGAGCTGTCGGGCTTTGATTATTTCGTTGACGCTGTCTTAATAACTGACTGGCTGCAGACTGAGCGGTTTGGTTTGTGACCGCTGTCGGCGTTTGGTTTTGTGAACGCAGATTGTGGGAAGTTTGTCTGCTGTCGCTGTGGCTGCCGCGTAACGATGATGAACGGCTGCGACTGGGTAACTGACTCGATGATCCTGATCGAGGGTTACTTTTATACCGCGGCGAACTGTTCTGATAACGCGAACCTGATGAGCGCTGACGGTTTACCGGTCGGCGATCGGGTGCTGATTGGCGGATGGTTTTATGGGGTTGTGAACTGTTGTGTTGGCCTTTGTAACGGTTCGATCGCTGGCGTTCGCTTAAACGCAGGGCTTCATTACGGGCTGAATAGTAACCTCGGTTGGTTGGATAAGTGCTGTTATAGCGTGAGCCGGAGCGATAGGGGTTATAACTGCGGTTCCGCCAATGGTTATACCACCAGTAATTATCGTAATAGTGATGAGAATAATGGGTATAACTTAACCCCAAACCCCAACCAAAGCCGTAGCGGGGCCAACTGTTGTAGTAAAACCCATAACCCGGCAAGCAGTCATAATACCAGCCCCAACCACAACGCGAACTGCTGTAGTAAAACCCAACCCGCGGATAACGGTAAGGACTGTAATAGACGGTACTGTAACTGATGCCCCAACGATCCGGATAGTAGTTATAATTGTTGTAATAGACACCGCCACCGGCCGATGAATAGTCACTGCCATAACCGTAATAAGGGTCATAACTGTCATAACCATAGTAATCATCACTGTAATAATAGTCATCGTCATAGCGATACTCAGTGCTGGCACAGGCCACCAAAAATAAGGCCGCCAGAGGTAAAAGTCGTTTTATCATGGTTGTCGGATTTTTAAACATGACCTTATGATACCGCGTGGTCACTGAATAAACTCTGAATTTATGAGAGACCTTTACAAAGCATTCTATGGCTATGACCTATGGCACTGTCAAAGGGACGCTGTTTTTTGAGATAATCATTATGTCTTTAATCAATAGGTACAAAACATGACAGCACAAGAACTCAATCATGACAACGGTGAGACAGAAGAAAAGAAACGGGATGACAAAGCCCTGTTGGTACGCTTTTTATTCACATTGTTGTTTGTGGTTTTAGGTTGGTTATCGCTTTGGGTGTTGGCGGCCATCGTCCTGATTCAATTTGGTTTCCTGATTTTTGATGGTGAAAAAAACCTCCGCCTGACACAATTCGGCGGCCAATTGGTGACATATCAAAAACAAATGTTAAGCTACATTGCCATGCAAAATGATGAAAAACCTTTTCCGTTTAAGGCCTGGCCGCAAAATGCCGACGAACACCAACAATAAATCAAATCTATCCGCTAACAACCCGATTCAGTTTAACTGGATCGGGTTTTTTACTGACATCGACAGACTAAGTCATTACAATTAAATTTTGTCCAGGTTCTGAAACATCATGCAGTTATACGATATAAAAGGGTTTACTTTGGTGTTAAACCAGGTGGTTTTTGTCAGTGCCGTGTTTGTGGCAGATGACCAAAAAAGCAGCCAGTTTAACGTCAAAGTCATTGATGATTTACTGCAATTTAAGTTCCCCAATCACGCTGAGGCGGTTTTGGCAAGGGGCTTGTTAACCAAAGCACTTAAGGAGGCTCAACCATGAATCTTAATTTAAGCGGTAAAACAGCCCTGGTGGGTGGTTCATCCCAGGGCATTGGTTTTGCGGTGGCGAAACAACTGGCAGATCAGGGCGCGCGGGTCATTTTAATGGCTCGGAATGAACAAAAACTGACCGCAGCCTGCCAACAATTGGCTTGTGAGAATCATCAGGAGCACATATATTTATCTGCCGATTTACAACAGCCTGAACAAGCCGTTTCAGATTTAATTGCTCGGTTAGGTCAGCAGCCTGCCATAGATATCTTAGTCAATAACAGCGGTGGTCCGCCACCGGGACCGGCACACAAAGCAACGGCTGATGATTATGTCACTGCTTTTAAACAGCATTTAATCGCTAACCAACTGTTCACCCAGACGGTACTGCCTCATATGCGTCGACAGCAATGGGGCCGTATCATCAATGTAATTTCAACCTCGGTGAAACAACCCATCCCCAATTTAGGTGTGTCCAACACCATCCGCGGTGCGGTGGCCAGTTGGGCCAAAACACTGGCTGCAGAACTGGGCCCTGACAACATCACGGTGAACAATGTTTTGCCCGGTGCCACCGACACCCAACGCTTAACGGCTATTTTTGAAAATAAGGCGAACCAGCAAAACAAAAGCCTGGAGGATATTATCACCACGGAAAAACAAAGCATTCCTTTACGTCGCTTTGCTCAACCTGAAGAATTTGCCTATGTGGTGGGCTTTTTGGTCTCAGAAGCCGGTGCTTATGTAAACGGCATTAATTTACCGGTGGATGGCGGCCGCACCGCCTGTCTGTAAAATGACCATGATAACCTTAGCCAATTACATCAACGGTGGGTTGTGCCCACCGGCTGATCAACGCTATCTGGATAATGTTGAACCGGCCACCGGACAGGTTTACAGCCGCTTACCGGACAGTGATGATCAAGACATTGCACGGGCTGTTAAAGCGGCCCAAAACGCCTTCCCCCAATGGTCATCTTGCCGGGCAAAACAGCGCAGTCGTTGGTTAGAAAAACTGGCTGACGCCATCGCCGAAAATCACGACAGGCTGGCTCAAGCCGAATCCAAAGACACCGGTAAACCCATCCGTTTGGCCCGTACCGTGGATATTCAACGGGCGCAGGATAATCTGCGATTTTTTGCCCACGCAGCCACCCAATTCAGCAGTGAATCTCATGCCACCGATGCCCGCACACTTAATTACACCTTGCGTCAGCCCCTGGGACCGGTGGCTTGTATCAGTCCCTGGAATTTGCCATTGTATTTATTGACCTGGAAAATTGCACCGGCCTTGGCTGCCGGTAATACGGTGGTGGCTAAACCATCAGAAATCACGCCTTACAGCGCTTATTTATTGTCGAAACTGTGTATTGACATTGGGTTCCCGCCCGGGGTGCTGAACATTGTTCACGGCAGTGGCCAGCAAGCCGGTACGGCTTTAACCACCCACGATGCGATTAAAGCCATCAGCTTCACCGGTGGCACCCATACAGGCACCGCCATTCAGCAAGCGGTGCTGGGTCAGCATAAAAAAATCTCTTTGGAACTGGGCGGTAAAAACCCGTTTATTGTATTTGCTGATTGTGATTTTGAATCTGCCGTCGATAACGCTTGTCGGGCGGCATTCTCAAATCAGGGTCAAATTTGTCTGTGCGGATCACGTATTTACGTCGAAGACCGCATTTATGATAATTTTGTGGCCGCTTTGGCTGAAAGAATGCAACAGTTAACCATTGGTGACCCAAGCAATCCGGAAGTTGACTTCGGGTCTTTGGTTTCTGCAGAGCATCTGGATAAAGTGAACAGCTATTTAGCCTTGGCCAAATCTGAAGGCGGTTCATTGATAACGATTGATAAGGACCTTGATTTACCGCCACATTGCCGGCAGGGTTATTTTTTAAAACCCACGCTGGTGACGGGCCTTAATAACCAATGTCGCAGTAATCAGGAAGAGATTTTTGGTCCGGTGGCCACGCTGCAAAAATTTTCAAACCAACAAGAAGTCCTGCAAGCGGCCAATGACAGTGCTTATGGCTTAGCCGCCAGTATCTGGACCCGGGATTTAAACCGTGCCCATCAATTGGCCACCGATATCGAGGCCGGTATTGTGTGGATTAATTGTTGGTTATTACGGGATTTACGAACACCCTTTGGCGGCATGAAAGCCTCAGGCATGGGGCGGGAAGGCGGTTTAGAAGCGATGCGTTTTTTTACCGAAGAAAAAAATGTCTGTATAGATTACAGCTGACACAAAAGAGACCTTTGCAATAAAATAGCATGACAGCAATTTTTCCCACAAAATTGCTGTCATGCCAACCTCTTTTTATTAAAGTATCACGGCATGTGACAGTTACATCGACTGAATTATTGAGACTTATGAAAAAGTCTCTTTTCATGTTATTGTGTTCAATGTCGAAACTTATTGATGCCACAA
>CAZLAW010000070.1:0-11379 GCA_964557625.1 uncultured Marinicella sp. | reverse complement strand
ATTCTCGCGAATTGGGATGTCGCCAAGTGGCTAAGGCACCAGGTTTTGATCCTGGCATTCGCAGGTTCGAGTCCTGCCATCCCAGCCATATTTTGTGATGCCTGCGCTCTGCGCGGGCATACTCATTTAAGGGGCCAACGAAATGTTCGATCGTGGAATCAGGTTATTTTGCGGAAACGCCAATCCTGAATTGGGCAAAAAAATTGCCAATAATCTGGGTGTGCCCCTGGGGCGTGCCAACGTTGGTCGATTTAGTGATGGTGAAGTCTCCGTCGAGATTCGCGACAATGTGCGTGGTCAGGATATCTTTCTGATTCAACCCACCTGTCGGCCCACGGCGGATAACTTTATGGAATTGCTGGTCATGGTGGATGCCTTAAAACGGGCTTCAGCCAAAACAGTGACGGCTGTTATTCCCTATTTTGGCTATGCCAGACAGGACCGTCGCCCACGTTCGGCACGGGTGCCGATTACCGCTAAGGTGGCCGCAAAGATGATTGCAACAGTGGGCATAGATCGGGTATTAACTGTCGATCTTCACGCGGATCAGATTCAGGGGTTTTTCGATATTCCTGTGGATAATGTCTATGCTTCTCCGTTGACCTTAGCTGATATGTGGCAAAAGTACGACAGTGAAGAAGTGACCATCGTATCGCCGGATATTGGCGGTGTGGTCAGAGCCCGTGCCATTGCCAAACGATTGGGTTGTGAGTTGGCCATTATCGATAAACGCCGACCCAAGCCCAATATGGCAAAAGTGATGAACATCATTGGTGATGTGAAAGGTAAAATCTGTATCCTGGTGGATGATATGATTGATACGGCCGGCACATTGTGCGCGGCGTCAACAGCCCTTATGGAATGGGGCGCGAAGGAAGTGAATGCCTATTGTGTGCATCCGGTGTTGTCCGGCAATGCCATTGAAAATATTAAAAATTCAGGCCTGAATGAATTGGTTGTGACGGACACCATACCCCTGCGGGAAGAGGCGCTGAATTGCCCAAAAATTCGTCAATTATCGGTCGCCGAAATGCTCGGTGAAACGATTCGACGTATCGCTAACAGAGAGTCTGTTAGCTCGATGTATATCGACTGAGAGGTCAGTTGGTTTTTTAAGACTCTGGTCGCAAGGGTCTAACATTTAATAGGAATGAATTATGGCTATTTATAAAGTTGATGCAAAACTCCGTGACGACGTGGGGAAAGGTGCGAGCCGCCGCTTACGTCGTGAAGGACGTGTTCCGGTGGTACTTTACGGTGCCGGACGGGAACCCAGAAATTTAACCCTGAACCACAATAAAGTATTGCGTTTGATTGAAGACGAAGGTTTCTTTTCCAGTATTATTGAGTTTTCCGCTGATGGTGGAGCCAAGCAAAAAGTGGTTTTGAAAGACATGCAACGTCATCCGGCCAAACCGGTTGTTATGCACATGGACTTTATGCGGGTGGATGATAATCAGGAATTGGTGATGAACATACCTATCCACTTCTTAAATGCTGATAAATGCCCTGCCAGTAAAGTGGCCGGTATCGTGATTGATTATCAAATGCATGAAATAGAAATTACCTGCTTACCCAAAGACTTGCCGGAGAGTTTTGAAATTGATCTGGCTGACTTTGATGTGGGCGATTCAGTCATGCTCAGCGATATTGAAATGCCCGAAGGTGTTCAGGTTGTTGCATTCTTACGGACTGAGGACGAAGACTATGATGATGTGATTGTCAACACAGCCACCGTATTGGATACCTCTGATGAAGATGAAGTTGAAGAGCCGGATGTGGATGTGCCGACTGTCGATGAAGAAGAGTCTGCGGATGACGCCGATTCGGATGAAGATAAAGACGCCGAATAATCTAATTTTTAACGAAATAAAAACCACGGCTGTCTATGACATGCCGTGGTTTTTTTATGAGAAAATATGATGATTGCCGTGATATTTGGGCTGGGTAACCCCGGTCAGGAATACAAAAATACCCGCCACAATGCCGGTTTTTGGTATCTTGATGCCCTGGCTGATTATGTGGGTGTTGAATTTAAAGCCGATAAAAAGTTTAAAGCCGAGGTGGCCCAAACGGATTATTTCGGTGATAAAGTGTGGCTGGTTAAACCGCAAACCTATGTTAATCGATCCGGTCAAAGTGTGGTGCTGTTTACTCAATTTTACCGAATCACGGCAGCGCAGGTGCTGGTGGCTTACGATGAGCTGGATATTCCGCCGGGTACCGCTAAATTTAAGCGTGGCGGCGGCCACGGCGGCCACAATGGCTTGCGCGATATTATTCCGGGTTTAGGTCCGGATTTTAAGCGGCTGCGGATAGGAATCGGGCATCCGGGTGATAAATCGAAAGTGACGCCCTGGGTTCTGGGTCGGCCTCATCAGGATGATGCCATCTCGATTCAACGCTGTATTGAGCAATGTGTTGAGGTGACTGCAGATATGGTGGCCGGTTATGATGACAAAGTCATGCAAGTTCTTCATACGGTGGATAATAAATAATTTCCCACCACTTCAGAGAAACAGGCTTCATCCACTAAAAAAGCGTCGTGTCCCTGGATGGAATCGGTGATGACCAAATCATTTTTTATGCCTGCCTGGTTTAAAAAATCAGACACCTCTTGCTGTAACCAGGTCGGGAACAATAAATCCGTCCGGGTGCCGATTATCATGGCCGTTTCAAGTTCGAAATCAGATAAAGGGTTATCAGGATTTCGACCGGCTTTGTACTGATGGGCGTCAAACCAGTCCATGGCGCGGGATAAATAAAGGTAGCAAATGGGATCAAATTGATGGATAAAACGGTTGGCATGGTGCTCTAAATAACTTTCCACCGGAAATTCAATCCCAAAAGGGTGGTCCGGTACCTTTTTTAAAGACCGCGGAAACCGCTCGTTCCATTCTTCGGCCGATCGGTAAGACAACATGCCAATTTTGCGGGCGAATTTCATGCCATCCACCGGCCAGTCTTCACGGGAATAAAAACCCCGGTTAAAATTATTGTCATTGATGATGGCTTCGCGTTGTAAGGAGCGAATCGCCGTACTGAAAGGCGGCGAAGTCAATCCTGCGGCAATTTGTAGCCAATGACGGGCTATATCAGGTTGTTGTTGCAACAAAGCGGTACCGGTCATACCACCCATGGAGGGTCCGATCAGGGCATGCAAACGTTCAATACCCAGATGTTGGCACAACAGTAAATTACTGAAGGCAATGTCTTGCAAACATAAATCCGGGAAATCAAAACGATAGGGTCGATTGTTTTTGGGGTTAACAGAAGCCGGTCCGGTGGATCCTTTGCAACTGCCTAAAGAACTGGCACATATGACATAAAAGTGATTCGTGTCGATGGCCTTGCCGGGGCCGACCATATACTCCCACCAACCGCTTTCATCATCTTCATGATGACGACACACATGGGAACCAGGAGACAGACCGGTTAAAATCAAAATCGCATTATCTGCGGCGGGGTTTAATTCACCCCAGGTCTCATACTGCAAATAAGCCTCATACAGTTCGCCACCGCGGTGAAATGAATACGGTGAGGGTAGTTGATAATGTTTAATGTACTGTGGCATTGATTCCCATGAAAAACGGCCTCGTAAGAGGCCGTAAAAATGGGCTTATTGTAGCACAAAGTGATGCCAATATTAGTCACCTTACGGAGGTTAGATGGTATTACGATAGCGCCGGATATAGACCGCGAAGGTCACCGTGACGGCAGCAAACAACAGGCCGTACAATAACTCCACTTGCATTAAACCATTGAGCATACTGTAGATAACCTCTCCACTGCTTTGTGCCGTGGGATCAAAATCCATTTTTTCGACATTTTGGTGGCCAAGACCGGTAGAAAACGGCGTGGTGGCTTTGGCAAATAACATGCCAATGGTCTGAAAAAATCCAAATTTAAATAAATTCAGGTTGACCAGGGCGTTGTACCAATACCATACAAAACCGGCCATTAAGGGTGCAAACACGGCCAGTAGAAACGGTCGGCGCTTGGCCACTGAGGAAGCAAACATTAACCAGCCATATAATGGTAAAGCCCACAAAGCCTGTACTAAACACCCGATGATAAAGGCGCCCCAGTTTTCAATAAAAGACACATTGAGCCACAATAGTGTGAATGGATTCAGGCCATTGAGTAATAATATTAAGCTGATAACCACAAACATCATCAGATGACTGATGATTAAACCAAACACGAAACAAGCCGGTGCCACCACCGTGGCTGTGATGAGCTTGGATAAGACCGTCTGGGTGTCAGAGACCGGTAATGATTTGTAAAATAAAATACTACCGTCTTTGCGGTCATCATATAAACTGCCAAGCAGAAAAAAGAACACCACAATAAACAGAATAAAATGGTATAAAGAGCCTGTTATCAACATAAAAACATCTAATGCGAAATTCAGTTTATCATCACCGATGTGTTGTAACGAGCCGATGGCCAGCTGTAAATTATCACCACCGCTGACATCGAGAACAAAACGATCGGTGGTAAAGTAACTTAACAGCGCCATGACCACTAAAACGATGCCGATTATAATCGGCGTTTTAAAAAATGACCCCTTATGCTCCCAGAATTCTAACTTTAACAGGGCTAAAAATGTTTTCAGTCGGTTTTTCATGACGCGTCCTCCTTCATGATGGCAACAAATAAATCAGACACAGAAGGCCTTTGGACTTCGCCAAGAATCTCGACTTCTTCTCGAGAAGCAGCCTTAAATAGCATAATGTAACGGCCAAACACTTTTTTGACCGTCAGTGGGTTCAAGGCCATGGCTTTTTGGTAATTGTCCTGGTTAACCATCACTTCAAAGTAATCCCGGGTGAGACTGTCCATATCACTGTTTAACACGATTTCGCCATCTTTGATAAAAACCACATCGGTGAGGATATGTTCGATTTCTTCCACTTGGTGGGTGGTGATAATGATGGTGCGCTCGTGATTAAAGTAATCATTGATTAAGTTATCGTAGAATTCTTTACGGAACAGAATATCGAGACCTAAAGTGGGCTCATCTAACACCAACAATTGTGCATCGATTGCCATCACGATGGCCAGATGCAATTGTGCCACCATACCTTTGGAGAGTTCTTTCACTTTGTGGGTGAGCTTGACTTTGGTTTTTGCAATGAGGGCTTCGGCTTTTGGGCGATCAAAATTAGGGTGTACCTGTTCGGTGTACGCAAGCAATTGTTTGACTTGAATCCATTTGGGCAAAACCGCCACATCGGCTATGAAGCAAATGTCTTTCATCAATTCGGATCGCTTTTTAAAAGGGTCAATGCCTAACACCGATAAATCACCGTCGCAAGGGGCTAAGCCGAGAACCGCTTTTAAAAAGGTGGTCTTGCCGGCACCATTAGGACCAATCAAACCGACCACTTTGCCCCGTTCAATATCAATGTTAATGTCTTTCAGCGCTTGAAATTGGCCGTAATGTTTATTTAAGTTATGTGCTTTTAATAAGGCACTCATGACGTTCTCCCGGTTTTTTCTAATGATTTAATTAAATCATCGGTTTCAATGTTTAACTGTTCAATTTTTTGCAGCACTTGAGGCCATTGCTGCTTAAGGAACTCCTGCCGTTGTTGTTGCAGTAAGATTTCTTTGGCATCATCACTGACAAACATGCCAAGGCCCCGCCTTTTACTGACCAGATGTTCATCCACCAGAATTTGGTAAGATTTTGATACCGTGATGGGATTGACTTGATAATCCACCGCCAACTGTCGCACTGAGGGCAGTGCTTCTCCGGCGGCCACATCACCATTTAAAATCATGTCTTTAATTTGATCAGCCAACTGAAGATAGATCGGTTGGCTGTCATTCCAATGGTAGGACATGGGGTTACCTGATGGCCGGCAGCAGTAAAATAAAACTGTGGTTTAATTTATTCAGTTTTTCTATGACCACCGGTGATTGGCTGATCTCAGCATGGGTTGCTTGTGTGTTGGTCTGGTTTAACCAATAGCCAATCATTAAGCTCATAGTTAAGGCTGTCAATAACAGCGAAGTGGCCAGTAGGTTTTGTTTTATGGCAGTCATCGTCTCACCTGTCTGTGTTCATTAGTGTTGTAGTTTACTATAACACCATGACAAATGCAAATAGGCCATTTGTCATGTTTTATTTTTTTCAACGGTAAATCGGTGGTTCTTGTTGGCCTAAACGGTACAAACTGCCGCGACTTTTAAAATATTCTGTACGATCCTGATTAGATTTAAGGGAACAGTCGAGTAGGTACTCAATACGGTCTTGAACGGGAATGGTGAAACCGTCAGGCAATATCCAGCTTAAGCGCTCACGTGCATAGGCGGTTAAGGCAGGCACCTGAAGGGTCGGCAAAGTCTGCTCGTCATTGTTGTTAAGCTTGAGTCGACATTCAAGATTTGATGCGGCGCGTTGTTTGGCTTGTCGGTGAGACAAACGGATATCCATGCGATTTTTCCCGGCATCCAAATAAGTAATTTCAATTAATGTGGGTAAATTGGTGTTGGGTTTTTCAAGACGGGGTGGACCACAGGCCGTTAAAAGCACTGCCAGGACAACTAACAACGTGCGCTGAATCATAATCAATACCAGTAATAAAAGCCTTCATTATACGACTTAAGACAAATGGTTTACATATGTCCACAGACATGTTCGGTTGCCTAATTAGAATTCTTTGTATCCCATGGTGGCTCTGGGACGTCGTTCAATATCAAATAAGGATCGAACACGGTGATACTTATGTTCCTGAAACAAATTAAATACCGCCTGTTGTTGGTTGAATCCGTGTTCCACCACCAATAAGCCGTCGGGGTGCAAATATTGGCCGGCTTGTTCGATGATGGTTTTTAAATCAGCCAGGCCTTCTTGGTCTGCTACCAGGGCGCTAATGGGTTCGTGGTTTAAATTTTTCAGATGTTGATCACCCGGCTCGATGTAAGGCGGGTTGCTGACAATTAAATCAAAATCATTGCTGGTAATTTCTGAAAACCAATGACTTTGGATAAACTGAATGTGGTTTAACTGATATTTTTGGGCATTTTTGCGGGCCACTTTGAGTGCTTCCGGGCTGATGTCGGTGGCAGTCACTTCACTGGCAGGATATAAACGGGCTAAAACCAAAGCCAGCGCACCGGAGCCGGTGCCTAAATCTAAAATACGTTGCGGTGTAATGGCTAATTCTTGTAAGGTCTCAATGATCAGTTCTGTGTCCGGACGCGGAATCAGGGTGTGTTCATTCACCTTTAAACGCAAATCCCAGAATGCTTGCTCACCAATGATGTAAGCCAGCGGTTTCCCGGTCTTATACTGTTCGAGGTATTGATTGAGCATTCGTGTTTGCGCTTTGTTGAGTGTCAGATCATCATGGGCAAACAGCCAAGCCGTTGATTGTTGAAAGATATGGGCTAACAGTTGTCGGCGAACCGCTAAGGGGATATCCCGGTCATTTGGCTTCAGCCATTGCGCGATGGTATTCAAACGACAATCAGAAACTGAGCGGTGTACTGTTAAAATTAACTAAAGTTGGCCCGGAACAATTGGTCGTTATCTTCCTGGCCATCAAAGCTGCCTTTGCTTAAACGGTCGTTATCACCTTCAAAGGGCATGGAATTGATCACATCATGGTTGACCATATTGGTTTGGGTGCTTGATGTGTTTGTTTGATGGTTACTTAAGAATACGACGGCGGTGAGGGTAAATACCACGGCCAAAGAGGCCATGAAAACCGGTGATTTCGAACCCCATGAGTGAAATATGTCATGTAATCGTTGTGACCAGGTTACGGTTTGTGACTTGTTGAGGTCATGCGCAACCTGCTCACTCCAGGGTTGCATATGAATGGCCAGTTTGACTGCCTGGGCTGAATTAAAATCACTGACAATGGTTTCTGCATGAGACACACTGGGGGTAGCCAGACAATCAGACAAGTTCATATTTTCATTGTCAGCTTGCGTGCTTTGTTGAAACAGCTGTGCCAATTGTTGTTCAGTTAATTTCATAATCTATACCCATTCTCTCTAATTGTTCCTTTAAGGCGTTCATAGAACGTTTAGATAAATTTTCAGCTTTGTAGTAAGACCATCCGGTCAACGCCATCATTTCTTTTACGGTATAACCTTGTAAACGCATCTTTACGGCAACTCGCCGGTCTTCCGGTAAACCCTCGATGGCTTTTAACAGGGTCTTGCGTAATTCTTTATCGGCCAGTTTGGCATCCGGTTGTTGAACATCGCTGTCCAGCTCAGCCAGATAGCCGACCGATTCATCACGGTGTTCAGGTAATTGCGTTTCTTGCGCATGGCGGTTATTGGCCCGGGCTAAGTCGACAATTACATTGGCCGTGATTCTGTATATATAAGACGCAAGGTTTTCAATTTCTCGGTCACTGTCTAATAATTTAATCACCCGTATTGAGACTTCCTGATAAACATCATCACGGGTTACGCCGGTGATATTAATTTGCTTGCTGAACACAGCCTGATCGATGAGGTGCTGATGTTTTTGAAACAAAATGGTCAGTTGCTGTTTATTCACGTCTTTGCCGTTAGTTTGTATAAGACAGTATAACCCCTCGGGTATTGGGTAATTTATTTTGCAGGCAATAATCCAGGGTGGTGAAGCCGTGCTTGTCTTTGGTTTTGGGATCAGCGTCCCATTTTAGCAGTTGGTGAGCTAAGGTGGCCAACTGTTGATCCTTGTCGGATCGGCCTAAATAAGCCAATAAGCTTAAGGGTGTACGACCATGGTTGTCACGATGATTGATCGGTACCTGATAACTGTGAATGAGTTTGAGTGTTTGCAGTGCTTTGCCGGTTTGACTGTAGTATGCTGCGGCGGAAATCACATTGTGGTACAGATTACCATTGTTGGGGTCAACACTTAACGGATTGGCGCCGGCTTCCACCAAACGGCTGAGACAGGATTCACTCCATTGTGCGGCGGCCAGATTGACATAAGGATAACCACCCGGGCCCTGTTCGTTGAGTTTGATCCTGTGGCGCAGCAATAACTCAACCACATTATCTGAGCGACTGATCAGGGCGCTGGATAAAGCTGTGCTGCCGTTTTTGCTGCGGTGGTTAACATCGGCACCTTGTTCTATTAAAAATGAACACACCGCCCGTTTGCCTTGTCCCGCGGCATGAATCAGCGCCGTACAGTCTTTTTGATCCGTTTGATTGATGTCAGCACCTTTAATCAGCAGTCGATTGAGCTGGCCCAGGTTGCCCCCGGCAACGGCATCAAACCAATCACTGTGGAGGCTGTTTTTGGGGCTGGCTGAAGAGACTGTTGATGTTGGGTTGCCGGGTTGCTCTTGGTTTGCTGAATCGGCAAACAGTGGCAGTTCAATTTGTTGTTGTTTGGCGATGGCTGCATCCAAACGTTTAGCGATGTCGGGGTGTTTTTGTTTGGCCAAACTATAAGCGGATTCTGATTGTTTATTTTGATGCACCAATGAGACTTCATGGTCCAGCAACAGCTGTATTAATTTGGTGGATGGGTTTTTTGATTTCAGGGCCAACAGTAACGCGTTGTCATTATTCAGATTACATTGGTTCAGATCAGCACCGGCCTGAATTAATCGTTTTACAATAGAGACGGATTGGCTGGTGATGGCATCCAATAAAGCCGTCATGCCATTGTCGTCGCTGCGATTGACATCATCGCAATGATCTAAAATAAATGAGAATTTTTTTTCATGCCCCAGCAAACAAACGGTCATCAATCCGGTGCGGTTTTGGCTATCAGTACAGTTAATGTTGGCCGTGTGGCGATACACTAAATCCAGTCCGGTGACATCATCCTTTTTATATTGGCAGGCGGCAATAAATGGTGGCGTATAGGAATAATTAGGTAAATTGTTGTGTTCCAGGATATAACGTGCCACTTGCCAGCGACCATGTCTTAGCGCCATGTTTAAGGGTGCAAACTCCTCGCTGTCAACGGCTTCAATGGTGATGCCATTGGCGATGAGTTGTTTCAATTGAGCGAGTTGTCCGCGCCGGCAACAATTCAGAATATCTTTTTTTGTGGTGGCTTTTGATGACACAAATTTAATCCATTAAGCAACGCTGACAACTATTTCGGATTAAAGGTTAGTATGGCCGTTAATCCTGCGGTTTTATTTTGTCTGATTTCGATTTCCCAATTATACAGGTCGCAGAGGCGTTTGACGATAGCCAAGCCGATGCCGGAACCTTTGGAACTGGTTTTATTGGCCCGGTAGTGGCGTTTGAATAATTTGGGTAACTCTGATTCATGGACACCCACACCTTCATCCTGAACAATCACAGATTGGTGATCGATAATAATGTAAATGGTACCTTCGGTGGAATATTTAATCGCATTACCGATGAGATTGCCCAGCACCACAGAGACCACCGATTCCGGTGCTTTGATTTGCAGCCAGTCTTTTTCAATAATTTTGGTTTTAACCGGTTTAAGTTTAAGGGTGTCTTGATGACTTTCTAAAATTTTGCGGATAATAATGGCCGGCTGGGTTCTTTCCAGACCTTGATTTTCTTTGCGTTCTTCGCGCGCCAGCAGAAGTAAAGTTTCGGTGAGCTCAGAGGATTGTTTGACTGCACGTTCAATGCGATTAATACGACTGAGTTCTTTGTCATTGATGTCCGGGTTGGATTTAATTAATTCTACGGTACTGGTAATCACCGCCAGGGGAGTTCTTAATTCATGACTGACATCGGCATTAAACTCTTTGTCGCGGGTGACGTAGTCAGTTAAACTTTGTGCATAATTGTCCAATGCCTTGGCCACCTGGCCGACTTCATCCTCACTAAAATAGGGCGCCAGTGGTTCAATGTGGGTATCGGCGGATAAATGTTGTAATTTAGCGGCTAATTTACTCAACGGTTTTAAGGCTTTTTTAGAAACATAAATGGCCAGTAAATAAGCCAGTATTAAAAAAATCACCAACATACCGCCAAAAATTACTAACAACATGTGGTTGTTTTGTTTCATGTGGCTGATGTCGTATTTTATGTAGCCCCAAACCGGCTGACCTTCCACTTTATTTTGCTTATTAACCGCGACAATAAAGGTTTTGCGGCCCTCTGTGAGAATGTGGGTGCCGTCTTCCAAATCTTTATAATTCAGCGGCAAATCTGTGTGAAAATTATCCGGTGTGGTAATGACGCCCTGAACGTTGGTGGATAAGGGTTGCCCCAACACATCTTTTGGATTGGCCGCCAGTTTGCGCATATAACCATCCAGGTCCTGTTGGATGGTTTGTTCAATCAGCTCGGTTTGCAGGTTTTGACGGATACTTAGTGAGGCCAGGGCAAACAGTATGGTTAATAATGTACTGAAGGCCAAAAAGGCAATAATTATCCGATTTTTTATGCTATTCCGAAAGTTCATCGGGA
>CAZLAW010000069.1:0-11427 GCA_964557625.1 uncultured Marinicella sp. | reverse complement strand
TTTGACCAGATGCCTGTGTCATCGCGTTTAACCAATTCAGGCTTATTCTGTGCAACACCTAAATACAGGAATAAATCCACCTCTTTAACTTTGGGCTTTTTCTTATTTTCAGGATAATGCGCTATCACATCATCCTGATAAGCGAGGCAATCGCTGTGCAACGGACATAGCGTACACTTTGGCCGGTGTTTGGTACATAGGGTCGCACCCAAATCCATTAAGCCCTGGCTGTAGGCCCGTGGGTTTTGATCGGTTTGCTGTTCTTCTGCCAGTTGCCAGAGCTTTTTTAAGGTGGGGCCACTATTGGGCTCGCCGGTGACTTTAAAATACCGTGCTAAGACCCGTTTAACATTGCCATCGAGAATCGGTTCGGGTCGATTAAAAGCCAATGACATGATAGCGGCAGCTGTGGTGCGTCCGATACCGGGCAAGGCCATTAAATCAGTCATATTATCGGGTAATTGACCGTGATGTTTTTCGACACAACAGCGTGCGGCTTTATGTAAATTTCTTGCGCGGTTGTAATACCCCAGACCTGACCATAAGGCCATCACCGATTGCTCATCGGCCGACGCCAAATCAGTTAACGTCGGAAAAGCCTCAATAAAGCGGTTAAAGTAATCAATCACTTTAACAACCTGGGTTTGTTGCAGCATGATTTCCGACAGCCACACATAATAGGGATTATCACCTTGCCAGGGTAAATGGTGGCGGCCGTTTTCTAACTGCCAGGCAATAATCCGAGCACTGAAATCGCCATCTGTTTCGTTTGCCATTAATCTATAATGGCACTGACAAAGTCCTCGGCCCGATAAGGTTTTAAGTCGCTTGAGCGTTCACCGACACCGATATAACGCACCGGTATGCCGAATTCATTGGCCAGATTAAACAGCACGCCACCTTTGGGTGTGCCGTCGAGTTTAGTAATCACCAGACCGGTGAGTTTATTGGCTTCATTAAACGCCCGTACCTGAGAAATGGCATTTTGACCGGTGCCACCATCTATCACTATCAGGGTTTCATGGGGTGCGGTTTCGTCATTTTTCTTAATCACCCGGGTAATTTTCGCCAATTCCTGCATCAGGTTGGCCTGCGTGTGCAAACGACCGGCCGTATCGGCGATCAGCACATCCATGCTGCGGGCTTTGGCTGAGGTCATGGCATCGAATATCACTGAGGCTGAATCTGCGCCGGTTTTTTGTGCCATTACGGCAATGTCTTCGCGCTCACCCCAGGTTTTTAATTGCTCAACTGCAGCGGCTCGGAAGGTATCACCGGCCGCCAGCATAACTTTATGACCTTCGTTTTTATAGCGGCGTGCCAGTTTTGCGATGGTGGTGGTTTTACCAACACCATTCACACCGACGACTAAAATCACATAAGGTTTTTTACTGGTATCAATCACCAGGGGTGCTTCCACTTGTTTTGCTAATTCAGTCAGCTGTTCGCGCAAGGCCTCCAGTACCGCATTGGGATCGGATAAATTGCGGCGTTTTAAGGATTTACGTACCTGGTCCATAATTTCCATGGTGGCATTGGCACCGACATCGGCCATTAACAGGGTGGTTTCCAATTCCTCAAACAAGTCTTCGTCAATTTTCTTTTTAAACGAAAACAACTGTTTCATTTTTTTACCGAAGTTGGCCTGGGTTTTTTCCAGACGCTGATCCAGTACTTGTTCATTATGACTCTCGGCTTCAACCGCTTGTTCAGGTGATGGCTCCTCGACTTGCTCAGGTTCAGTTGGTGGCACATCCTTGGGCTCTTTAATAACAGTTTCGGTCATAAAATGATCATCAAGTTCCTGCTTAGGTAGCTCATGTTGAACCTGTGATTGATCTGAAGACTGATGTTTATCTTTAGTCTTTTTGTTCTTTTTACGTTTAAAAAATTTCATGGTTTGGGATTATGCGACAGATTCCATTAAAATATGGCGTTCAGTTTAACAAAAACAAGCAATTGAGATGCGTAAAAACATCACTTTCAAGCAACATTCATGAAGAAAAAAACCCAAGGTCAAGTACGTATTATCGGTGGCAGTCATCGCAGTCGTCTTATCCGGGTGGAAAACCAGGATGATCTGCGCCCGACTGGCAGCCGTATTCGTGAAACCTTATTTAATTGGTTGGGACCGAATTTAAGTGGTTGGCGGGTCTTGGATTTATTTGCCGGCAGTGGCGTTTTAGGGTTTGAAGCCCTGTCACGCGGCGCACAACAGGTCACTTTTGTTGACAGCAGTCGCCGCGCCATTAAACAGCTTATTGAGAATGCAAAAAATCTAGGATTTCATCACACCGAAGTCATTCAAAGTACGGCTTTAGATTTTATACAATCGCAACCTAAACCCTACGATTTAATCTTTCTGGATCCGCCTTTTGCCGGTGATGCAATAACATCAATCAATGTTATAATGCACAAGGTGGCGAAACCCGGTGCCCTTGTGTACCGTGAATTTGCCAGGCAACAACAGCCACCGCCCTTAGACCCTGATGTGTTTACCTGTTTAAAACAAAAATCCAGCGGACACGTTAACTACCAGCTTTGGACACGACATGAATGATAAAATCGCCGTTTATCCCGGTACTTTCGACCCCATTACCAACGGTCATCATGACCTGATAAAACGTGGTTCGGCTTTGTTTGATGAGCTGATTGTTGGCATTGCTGATTCGAAACGCAAAGGCCCTTTGTTCACCCTCGATGAACGCATTGAATTATCGGCAGAAATTTTAAAAGAGTTCGATAATGTTCGGGTGGTGGGTTTTGATGTGCTGCTGGCTGATTTTGCCACCAAAATGCGGGCCAAAGTGATTTTACGGGGATTGCGGGCGGTGTCTGATTTTGAGTATGAGTTTCAACTCGCCAGTATGAACCGCCATTTAATTCCCAATATCGAAACCATGTTTTTAACCCCCGCAGAACAATTCAGTTTTATCTCTTCGTCTTTAATTAAAGAAATTGCCATGTTGGATGGTGACGTGTCGGAATTTGCCCATCCGATTGTTCAACAAGCCCTTAAAGATAAATTTAAAAAGGTTTAATCATGGCACTTAAAATCACTGACGAATGCATTAATTGCGATGTCTGCGAACCGGTTTGCCCCAATGAAGCGATTTATATGGGGCCGGAAATTTATGAAATAGACCCCGATAAATGCACCGAATGTGTCGGCCATTTCGATGAGCCGCAATGTGCCGAAATCTGTCCGGTTGAATGCATTCCTCAAGACCCGGATCACGAAGAAACCGAAGAACAACTTCTCCACAAATACCACCAATTGACCGAATCGTTATGAAATACACGCTATTATCACTGCTGCTGTTAAGCAGCATTCTCGGCCATGCCGAACAACCTCAACAAGCCGGTATCGCCAGCGCCCATCCATTGGCCACAGCCGCCGGTCATGACATGCTCGCCGCCGGTGGAAACGCCTTTGATGCGGCGGTGGCCATCAGCGCCACACTGGCGGTTGTTGAACAACAGTCTTCAGGTATTGGCGGTGGCGGTTTTTGGTTATTGCACCGCGCCCAGGATGGCAAAAATATCATGATTGACGCCCGGGAAACTGCACCGGCTGCTGCCCATAAAGATATGTACCTTGATGACAACGGTAAAGTCAACCGCGATCTGATGCTCAATGGCCCGTTGGCGGCCGCGATTCCGGGTGAAATCGCCGGTTTTGCCCACCTTGCAGAACATTATGGCAAGCTGCCCTTAAATCAGACTTTACAACCGGCCATTCGTGCCGCAGAAGACGGTTTTGAAGTTTATCCGCGATTAGTCAAACACATTAACAACAAACAAAAAGTACTGGCGCGCTACCCGGCTTCACGTGCCATTTATCTGCCCGAAGGCAAACCCTTACAAGTGGGCGACACATTAATTCAAAAAGATCTGGCAGAAACCTTAAAACGGGTGGCAGAGCAAGGCGCTGAGGGGTTTTATACTGGCGAAACAGCCGCAAAACTGGTTAAAGCAAATCAGGCGAACGGTGGTATCTGGACGTTAGAAGATTTAAAAAATTACACGGTTAAAGAACGGGAGGTTATCACCACCACCTATAAAGGCCAACAACTGATTACCACACCGCCACCTTCCTCCGGGGGCATCGCGCTGGCCACCATGCTGAATATTTTAGCACCCTGGGATTTAACCACCATGGATAAAACTAAGCGAATTCATCTGGTCGCCGAAGCCATGCGCCGCGCTTATCGCGATCGCAGTCTTTATTTAGGTGACCCTGATTTTGTTGAAATCCCAACTCAGCGTTTAACACATCCTTATTACGCCGCCGGTTTACGCGCGGCCATTAACCCGGAAAAGGCTTTGCCCTCTGATTATTTACCGGGCGTCGGTGATTTCCCTAAAGGTGAAAACACCACCCATTTTTCTGTGATTGATACCGAAGGTAATTTAGTGGCGGCCACCTTAACGGTGAACACAGGTCTTGGTTCAGGGTTTATCGCCGCCGGTACCGGTGTGTTATTAAACAACGAAATGGATGACTTTTCTGCCAAACCCGGCATACCCAATGCCTATGGCTTAACCGGTGGCGAAGCCAATCAAATCGAGCCGGGTAAACGACCCTTGTCAAGTATGACCCCGACTTTTGTGGTCGGTGAAGACGGTGTCGCCGTATTGGGCACACCCGGTGGCTCTCGGATTATCACCATGGTCATGCTCGGGATTCTGGATTATTTCGATGGTCATGATGTGGCATCCTGGGTCAGCAAACCCCGCTACCACCATCAATATTTACCCGATACGCTGTTTGCAGAAAAAGACACCTTCGATCAGGCCACCATTGACGCACTTAACGACATGGGCCACAACGTTAAAGTCTATGACCGGCAGTGGGGTAATATGCATGCGGTGCATTGGGATAAAAAAACCGGCGTTGTCAAAGCCGCCAGTGATCCGCGTACAGAAACCGGTTCTGCGGTGGTTAAATCAAAAGCTCAATAGACAAACAGACATGTATAAACGATAATTATCTTCATAATTTAATAATAGGACATCAGCCATGCTAATCATCACAGCTTTATACGCATCACTTCTGGCACTCATTATTTTATGGCTGAGCTACAATGTAGTTAACTTCCGTCGCAAAAAACAGGTTGATTTGGGTGATGGCGGCCATGATGACGGCATTCGCCATATTCGTGCGCAGCAGAACACCATTGAGTACATACCACTGATTTTAATTTTAATGGCAGTCTATGAAATCAATAACGGCTTGCCTTTGATTCTGCATATTACCGGTATTGTTTTAGTCATTGCACGTATTATCTACCCACTGGGTCTGGTGGCAAAAAAAGGCGCCAGTTTTGGCCGCTTTTATGGCACTTTATTCACTTGGCTGGTTTTACTCACATTGATTATTGTTAATTTATTAAAAGTTATTTCTACATGGCTCTAAAAACACCCTTATCCCGACTCACCACTGTTTGTGGTGTCTTGTTGACCTTAACTGCCTGTGCCGGTGATGAAATCAAACCGGCTGCAAAGACTGCAACCGTGGTGTCAGAAACCAACAACCAGTGGTATCAGGCCGGGGAAGATAAAATTAAAGCTTTACAGGCCATTCCTACATTTCCCAAACACGCCAAAAATGTCATTTTCTTTGTCGGTGACGGTATGAGTCTGGCCACGGTTAATGCCGCCCGGATTTATCAGGGCCAACAGAACGGTCAACCCGGTGAAGAAAACCTATTGAGTTTCGAACAATTTCCACACACCGCACTCTCTAAAACCTACAACACCAACCTGCAAACGCCGGATTCTGCCGGCACCATGAGTGCCATGATCACCGGCGTCAAAACCAAAGCCGGTGCCATCAGTGTCGATGAGCATGTTGATATTGGTGTTTGTGGCGACAACAAACATCATGTGCTGTCTTTATTATCACGGGCTGAAATGACCGGTATGAATTCAGGCGTGGTGACCACCACCCGCTTAACCCATGCAACGCCTGCGGCCACCTATGCCCATGCCGAAAGTCGCAATTGGGAAGCGGACAGCGATTTACCCAAAGCAGCTGACAACTGCAAAGACATCGCTGCGCAATTGATTGAATTTCCGCATGGTAACGGCCTGGAAGTGGCCATGGGTGGCGGTCGGCGGAATTTTATCCCTCATACCAAAGCTGATCCCGAATACAGTCTGCTCAAACCCGGTAAACGCACCGATGGTCGTGATTTAACCCGAGAATGGTTAACCAAATACCCTAACTCAGCGTACGTCTGGAACAAACAACAATTACAAGCGGTGGACTTAACAAAAACCGATCATCTATTGGCTTTATTTGAACCTTCCCACATGCAATATGAACTGCATCGTGATAAGGATGAAGCCGGCGAACCGTCGTTAACTGAAATGACCGAGGTTGCCCTCAAGATGTTGGCACAAAAAGATAAGCCTTATTTCCTGATGGTTGAAGGCGGACGCATTGATCACGGACATCATGCGGGCTATGCAAAGCTGGCCATCACCGAAACCGTTGAGTTTTCCAATGCGGTAGAAAAAGCCCTGTCTATGGTGGATTTAAATGAAACCCTGATTATCGTCACCGCCGATCACGCCCACACCATGACGTTCAGTGGTTATGCCCAACGCGGCAATCCGATTTTGGGCAAAATTGTGGTGCCCGATGACCAGGGCAATCCCTCGGACAAATTACAACTGGATGCCCAAGGCAAACCCATGACCACCTTAAGCTATGCCAACGGCCCGGGTTACATCAATGGCGATCAACGCCCGGATTTAACCCATGTGGACACCACCGCTGATAACTATAAGCAAGCCGCCACTCTGCCCATGCATTCAGAAACCCATTCCGGCGAAGATGTGGTGATATATGCCACCGGTGCCGGCAGTCATTTAGTGCGTGGTGTACTGGAACAGCATCTGATTTATCACATTATGAAAACAGCACTGTCTGAACAAATTAAACCTTAATCCACACATCAAGCCTGCCGACGGCGACCTAAAAAAATACCCATCAAGCGGTTCATGTGCTAAATTATAATAACCCTCACATGAACCGAGATCATGGAATGGTTTTTTAATAAACCGCAACATACGGCCTTTAAACAACAGTTCATTGAAGAACAATTAGGCTATGCAAGAAGCATGGCCATATTCGCCGCATGTTATTATTTCTTTTTTAGTTTTCTTGATTTTTACCTCACCAATGAGACCACCTGGCAACTGCTTAAAATCAGATTTGCCGTTACACTGGTGTTGGTATTTTTACTCTCACTTACTTTCCACGAAAAGCTAAAACACCATTGGCAGATTTTTATTGGCTTACTGGTCTTTGTCGCCGGTCTGGGGGTTATTCTTATGGCTGTCTATGTGCCCGATACTTATAAACCCATCTATGCCCAGGGCCTTTTGTTGGTTATATTTTATGGCTATACCATGAATAAATTATTACTCAAACCGGCGATTTTAGCCGGCTGTGGTATCACATTGGCCTACTTTATTTATGCCTATTTCTTTTCGGATTTGGCCACCGAATTTATGGTCACCAGCTTGTTTTTCCAAATTTCCACCAATGCCTTTGGCGTGTTTGCGGTGTATTTTATGCAAAAAACCGCTTTTCAGGCCTACCGAAAGAATGAATACCTCAAAAACCACAACAAAACTTTACTGAAGCAAAGTGAAACAGACGGCTTAACCGGCATTGGCAACCGCCGCTTTTTTAATAACCGTTTTAAACGCTTATTCAGTCAGCGGATTCGGGGGCTTGATTATGTGAGCTTATTATTGTGTGATATTGATTTTTTTAAAAACTACAACGATGCTTACGGCCACCTCAAAGGTGATGACACACTGATTAAAGTGGCCGAATTATTGGCTAAAGAAATCCCGGACAAAAAGGGTTTCGTGGCCCGTTTTGGGGGCGAAGAATTTATCTTGGTGTTATTTAACTATGATTACGAGCAAACCCGGGAATTTATTCGCGGCATACAACAAAAACTTGAAAATGAACAAATCCGGCACGCCGACAGCTCAGTGGCAGATATCTTAACTTTAAGCTTTGGCTACGTCACCTTTGATGTCAATAACACCTCCCCCAGCCAGGCGTATAAACAACTCACCAAACGCGCCGATCGTTGTCTTTACCAGGCCAAAAAACAAGGCAGAAACCAAATCGTCGGCACCACTTTTAACTAAATTTTGGTTTTATAGACAATCCAAACATCCTTGCGGGCGAAGACCGGCATCCAGTGTCTTTCTGAGAAACACCCGATTTCAGATTAAAACATTAGCCTTTGACTAACTGTGATAAATCCGCGATTGAACCGGTTAGGCGGCTCACCTGTGCCAGTTGAGTCAAACGATTCAGGCGAATGGTTTCATCCTCCACATTCACCATCACACCCTCAAAGTAAGCATCCAAAGGTTCTGCCAATGTCGCCAGTATTCGATAAGCTTCGCCATAATGCTTATCTTTGACCAATTGTTTAAATTCTGAGTCCATTGATTCAATTTGATTAAACAATTCAGTCTCTAAGGCAGACTCAAACAAATCAGGATTGACGCTTCGATCGGATAGATGAGCACTGACATCTGCCTTGGCGACAATATTGGTGGCCCGCTTATTGGCTTCAATCAGAGATTTGGCATAATCCTGCTGTTTAAAATCCTCGGTGGCTTTAATGCGCGCAACCAGATCTGATAGTACCGTGGCGTCTGAGGTATTAGCGGCATTGAACACATCATGCGCGATACCATTATTAATATAAAAATGGCGTAAGCGTTCACTGAAGAATATCCTGACTTCAGTTTTTGACTCATCAGTTATTGAGATATCGGAATTCTTTTCTAACACTCCGATACTTTGATTAATCAAATCATCGTAACTAATCTGTAAATCCTTATCTCTCAGAATACTGATAATACCTAAAGCCGCTCGCCGTAAAGCAAAGGGGTCTTTAGATCCGGAGGGCTTTTTACCCACTGCAAAAATCCCTACTAAGGTATCCATTTTATCCGCCATGGCCAATGCCTGACCCAGTGCATTCTCGGGTAATTGATCACCAACAAACCGGGGCAAATACTGATCACGAATGGCCATCGACACCGCTTCATCCTCTCCTTGCTCAGCGGCATAATAGCCACCCATCAGACCTTGTAAATCCGGAAATTCATCGACCATGTCTGACATCAAATCACATTTCATTAATTCGGCGGCACGTTGTCCCTGCTTCATGTCGAAACCCATTTTTGGCGCCAGCCAATCCATGATATGTTTAATGCGTTCGGTTTTATCGGCATAGGAACCCAGGGATTTTTCAAAGGTCATTTTTGCCAGCAACGGTAGATTATCGGCCAGCGGTCGGGCTTTGTCTTTTTCCCAGAAAAACTCGGCATCTGCCAGGCGCGGTGTAATGACTTTCTCAAAGCCTTTTTTGACCAACTCAGGTTGTTTTGAGTCGATATTAGCAAAAGCCACAAAATGCGGTATTAACTCACCTTGATTGTTTTCTACGGGGAAATACTTTTGATGCGATTCCATCGAAGAAATCAAGGCTTCACGCGGCACCTGTAAAAAAGACGCATTAAAATCACCCAAAACCGCCACCGGTTTTTCGACAATACTGCTCACTTCCTGCAATAAATCAGGGTTTATTAAGGCCCGGCCATTGACTCCTTTTGCCGCTGCTGTCACTTGCTGTTGTATCAATTGCTCACGTTCTAAATGATCGACCATCACATCAGCTTGTTGCAAAAGCACTTTATAATCCAAAGCCGAATCAATGTTCAGCCAATCATTGTAATGGAAGCGATGTCCCCGGGTCTTGTTATCACTTTGATGGCCGAATAATTCCATCGGAATCACATCCTGGCCATTTATCAACACCAGCCAGTGAACCGGCCGAATAAACGAATGGCTGAGGTCGCCCCAGCGCATCGGTTTTGGAATCGGTAATTGCTTGATGGATTGTTCAATCATGCCCGGCAACACATCATTAATATTCAGACCTTTTTCCACCACCTGATAAACCAGATACTCACCTTTATCGGTTTTAACGGTGTCTAAATCAGCCACCTCAGCGCCGACAGATTTAGCAAAGCCCATTGCCGCCGGTTTCGGCTGACCATCCTCGTCATAAGCCACCGCCACGGACGGGCCACGCTTTTCGACTTTTTGATCGGCCAGTTGTTCACTCACATCCCGCAATAAAAAGGCCAGCCGGCGTGGCGAGGCAAACCATCTGGAGTCCTCAGCAAAGGCAAAGCCTTGTTCGTCCAGTTGGGTACAAACACCCTCAAATAAGGCTTTAGATAAACCATATAAGGCTTTTGGCGGCAGCTCTTCACAACCCAATTCAAATAAAATATCTGCCATGATCAGGCCTCCTTCTGCTTCTTGCTTGGGGAATTTTGACAACCCGGAAAACCCAGGGCTTCACGGGATTGGTAGTACATTTTTGCCACCGATTTCGACATGTTCCTGACCTTTAAAATAAATTGCTGTCGCTCAGTGACGCTGATGGCTTTTCGGGCATCGAGTAAATTAAAGTAATGCGAGGCTTTTAAGGCCTGCTCATAGGCCGGTAACGGTAATTTTTTATCAATCAGTGTTAAGCACATTTTCTCAGCCTGCTCGAAGGCCTGAAATAAGGCCGGTACATCGGCATATTCAAAGTTATAAGTCGATTGTTCCACTTCATTCTGATGAAAAACATCACCATAGGTGACGGCGCCATTGGGCGTTTCGGCCCAGATTAAATCGTAAATACTGTCCTTGTTTTGTAAATACATGGCCAATCGTTCTAAGCCGTAGGTAATCTCACCCATCACCGGTTTGCAGCTTAAACCACCGACCTGCTGGAAATACGTGAACTGCGTGACTTCCATGCCATTGAGCCAGACTTCCCAGCCCAAACCCCAGGCACCCAAAGTCGGCGATTCCCAGTTATCTTCGATAAAACGAATGTCATGCACCAGGGTATCGATACCAATGGCTTTTAAGGATTCTAAATACAACTCCTGGAAATTATCCGGTGACGGTTTGAGCACCACCTGAAACTGATAATAATGCTGTAGACGATTCGGGTTATCGCCATAACGGCCATCGGTCGGTCGACGACTCGGCTGCACATAAGCACTGTTCCAAGGCTCAGGTCCAATGGCCCGCAAAAATGTCGCCGGATGAAAGGTACCCGCCCCCACTTCCAAATCCAGCGGCTGCACCACCACACATCCGTTTTCCGCCCAAAACTGCTGCAAGCGAAGTATTAAATCCTGAAAAGTCAGTACTTGTTTTTCCATGTAAAACCCGGAACATAATCAAAAGACGCATTATAGTGGAATGTCCTTGGGACTTCATTTACTTTTGTTCTTGTAATTTTTTGGTTCAAAAGTGAAAGCGGCCGCGGCGAACACTTCGTATAACTTCGCACGAATGACGCC
>CAZLAW010000068.1:0-11491 GCA_964557625.1 uncultured Marinicella sp. | reverse complement strand
TTCACCGCGCAAATCGGCGATACCGTACTCAGTCACCACAATATCCCGTAAATGCCGTGGAATGGTGCATTCAGGGTATTGCCAGACAATGTTTGACTCTCGTTGTTTGCCTGACCCGTGGGTACTTTTGAGCATCAGAATAGAACGACTGTGGTATAAGGCATGGGCCATGGCCACAAAGTTATATTGGCCACCGACACCGCTGACCACCTGATGGTTTTTTAAGGTATCTGAAATGGCGGCTCCGGTTAAATCAACTTTCATGCAGGTGTTAATAAACCGGGCATTGATACGTTGCGCCCGATCGATGGCTTCGCTGCGATACAACTGATTAATCTGACTGACCGGGGTCATTAAAAACAGTTGGCGTTCGTTGTCAGATAAATCCCGTAAAAATTGATAAAAGCGTTTAGAACCTAAAAAGAAGGCCGCATGTAATACCGCACCTTTTTCAAGCTGCTGATTAAGCGCGTGTGCGGTAATGCGTTTTAAATGTTTGGGTTTATTGAGATCGTAACCCAGCTTCGTGCCTTCAGCATCGTACAAAGTGCCATTTGAAAAGCTCAGCTCATCTTTAAAGATGCCCACATGCTGTAAGCGCTGAACAGCCTGGGCGGTTAATTGTTGATCGATAATGCCTTGATCAACCAAAGTGGTTAAGGTTAAAGCAGACACGTCCTCAGTGATTTGTCCCTCATTTAACAACTGTTGAATCTCGGCATCCTCATAGACTTTGCGTTTAATAACACCGGCTTTAAATAAATGCATAAAGCCTTCCACAAACATCTCACTGGCGGCAAATAAACCATTCTCGAAAGGCTCGGCGCCACCCTGCTGATCAATCAGCTGACCGTACCGTTGTTTAATATTTAATGCTTTTAATGCCGCCTGGTAATCGGTTTGTTGTTGATGCCGTAAGATACTGCTGTAAACCACCGCGTCCGCCAGCGAACCAATACCAATTTGTAAAGTGCCTTTATCCTGAATTAAGGTGCTGACATGTAAACCTATACTGTGATCGACCACAGAAATCGGCCGGGCCGGTGGTGCGAAAGGTTCAAAATAATCGGCCGGATTATCCACAATCACATCAAAGAAATCCTCATCCACCACCGCATCACCTTCTAAGAAGGGCAACGATTCATTCACCATGGCAATAACCAGGGGTCGAGGGCACTTTTTCTGGGCAGCGATACGTATCACATCCAGGGTTAAATCCGGGTTGCAACTGAGACTGTAGCGGGTTTTTTCATCTTGTCGGTCAACGGCAATCATTTGCACAATCACATTAATCCCCTGATTGACCATATCGCGTGCCACATGGGTGTAATTACAACTGATGTAGTTTTGCTGTGCCGATGGCGTAGCTAAAAACTGACCGGACTGGAAATAAAATTCTTTCAGATGAATGTGCTTGGGAACACAGTCTTTTTTAATGTCTTCAATATAGGCTAATTCAGGATAGCCGTTAAAATGGCGTTGCGTAAATGCCGTCAAAAAACGTTGTTCCAGTAATGAATCACCCTTGGGGACCTCCAGCGACAACGCGGTGAATAAAGACATCTCTATGTTCGTTTTTTTGACCACATAGTGATATAAAGCATTAATCAGCGGATTGGGCTTACCAATGCCCAATGGGGTGCCTATTTGCCAGCTATTGCCCAGTTTTTGCTGTAAAAAATCGAGAACGTCCTGATTGTCTTGGGTAAAAAGTGGCATATGATGTATTCCTTTGGGAAGTCATTATTGTAACCAATTGTAAGCCAATGATGACAGTATTTATCCGGACTTAAACCAATCCAGGGCCTGACCTCTGGCGTGTTTGTAATCAATGATGGGCTGTGGATAGCCACAGTCCCGTCGCTGCTGTTCACCCGGTTCATGAATATTTTTGGCCGGCAAATCCGCTAACTCCGGTACATACCGGCGGATGTAGTCACCGTCTTGATCAAATTTCTTGGATTGCGTGGTGGGATTAAAAATCCGAAAATACGGTGCGGCATCACAACCGGTGGCCGATGACCACTGCCAACCACCATTATTAGAAGTAAAATCACCATCAATCAGGTTCTCCATAAAATGCTGTTCACCAATACGCCAGTCATGCAGGCATAGTTTAGTGAAGAACGAAGCCACCAGCATCCGAACCCGATTATGCATCCAGTGTTCTTGTTTTAATTGTCGCATACCGGCATCGATGATCGGAAAACCGGTTTGTCCGTTTTTCCAGGCATCAACAATATCCTTATCAAATTGCCAGTTATCCATGGCGTCTTGTTTGAATGTTTGATGTTTAACCAATCGTGGATAAAAAGCCACCAAATCATGATAAAACTCACGCCAGATGAGTTCACTCACCCAGGTGGATTCAAACGCCGTTTCACCGTGTTCTTTTAAGGCTTGCGCCAGGCATTGGCGCGGGCTGATAACCCCCAAGGCCAAATAAGGTGATAATTTTGATGTCCCCTCGATGGCCGGGTAATCACGCTGTTGTTGGTAACGGGCATGTTCAACGAATTGTGATAAGCGTTTTCGGGCAGTCGATTCGCCCACCGGCCACCCGTCATGCACCCAGTTCGGTTTTAATTCCTCAGTGTCCAGCTTATGGCTGTAATGGACATTCACTTGTTCCGGCATCTTTAAGGGTGGTTGGTATTGTTCTTTTAATTGCTGAATAAATTGGCGCTTATAAGGTGTAAAAACATGGTACATTCCACCGGATTGTTTTTCGATGGATCGAGGTGGTAATAAATAAGCCGGTTCAGAGACACAGACTTCGCTATTATGTTGCTCAATAACCTCAATCACCGCAAGATCACGCTTTCGCTCATTAACAAGGTATTCTTTATTCAAAAATATCATCTCAATCTTATGTGACTGCAGTAATTGACTGAAGACCCCGGGCACATCAGCGAATAAGGGGACAGATTTCACCATCGATTTAATGTTCAGTTTTTCTAAGCGACTCATTAAATCACTTATATGGGCATCTAAAAATTCAGATTGGGATTGTGCCCTTTTATGAAGCTGGTCTTGTTCAGGGCAACGAATAAATAAAGCCAACAAAGGACAATGATCCTGATTAGCACGCTTAACAGCCGCTGACAACGCCGGATTATCGGTTAAGCGAACATCATTTCTAAACCAAATTAAATGCATGGATTGAATCTATCAAAAATTTAGATTAAATCAAACCTAAGGTGAAAGACAAGTCGAAATGAATAATCAAAATTTTCGGTTTTCATGGAAAATTGATGGCTTGGCTGTCAAAATGCCTCAATATTTAGATTACAGCCCTTTTATGTCGTTTATTAAAAAGTTTTTCCAATTAGAAGCCGCAGCCGGTATTTTGCTGTTTTTTACGGCGATGGCGGCATTACTGGTGGCCAATTCCCCGCTTGATCATTATTATGACTTACTGCTTGATACCACCGTTATGATTCAGGTGGGTGCGCTAATTATCAATAAACCACTGCTGTTATGGATTAACGATGGACTGATGGTGGTGTTTTTCTTTTTAGTGGGTTTAGAACTTAAAAGAGAATTTCTACAAGGTGAATTAAAAGATAAAAGTAACATCATATTACCCGGTTTAGGTGCCATCGGCGGAATGTTGGTTCCGGCGCTTATTTATATTTGGTTTAACCGGGACAACCCCAATGGTTTGCAGGGCTGGGCGATTCCTGCCGCCACCGATATCGCTTTTGCTTTAGCGGTATTAAAATTAGCGGGGCCAAGGATACCGACTTCGTTAAAGATATTTTTAACTTCGTTGGCGATATTTGATGATTTGGGCGCCATATTGATCATTGCCTTTTTTTATACCAGTAACTTATCTTTGTTATCACTGTTAATTGTTGGATGCTGTATTCCGATACTGTGGTTAATCAATCGCCGCGGGGTTGATGCGTTGAGTATTTATATGGCCATTGGTCTGGTGATGTGGGTGGCGATGTTAAAATCCGGGGTTCATGCCACCCTCACCGGCATTATTCTGGCTTTTTTTATTCCGATTGAGTCTAAACGCACACCGAATTATTCACCCTTAAAAGACCTTGAGAATGATTTGCATAGTGTGGTGGCCTATCTGGTGTTACCGGTGTTTGCTTTTGCCAATGCCGGTATCACATTTAATGGTATAGGTATCGCACAGTTATTACACCCGGTACCGCTTGGGATTGCAGTGGCACTGGTCGTGGGTAAACAGATCGGTGTGTTTGGTTTTTGCTGGTTAGCGATTAAACTGAAATGGGCGGGTTTACCGCAAAAAAGCAACCTGATGGCCATCTATGCGGTGGCCTGTTTATGTGGTATCGGATTTACCATGAGTTTATTTATCGGCTCACTGGCCTTTCAGGAGTCTCAGATCAATAATTTGTTTGATGAGCGCTTAGGTATTCTTGTGGGCTCTATGATTGCCGCTGTTATGGGTTATTGTGTACTTAAATTAGCGTTTAAGAGGCCAATAAATGTGGTTGATTAAAAAGTAATAACCACCGTTCAATGGCTTGCCAGGGATTATCCCGGTGCCGGCCTTTGATGGCCATATCAATAACCGATAAGCGCTGTAATAACTGTTCAATATCCGTTCGTTTTAGCCGATTAAGCACCCGTTGAAAGACCGCTTGTTGTTTTGGCCAGATACGCATCCGTTGGAAATCCGCTTTACTGACATTGTGTTTTTTTGCACGGATAAAGGCCAATTCCGCCAATTGTCGAGCCAGATTCTCTAAAGCCCAGTGGATAATAACCGGCGAGGTGTCATTTTGTTGAAGAGAACGACAAATTCGGATGGCACGACCCGTGTCACCGGACAACAGCGCATCGGTTAGGCGAAAGACATCAAAGCGAGCATTATCGGCCACCAGTCCCGCCAGCGCATGAATATCTAATGGCTGGTCACCAAAGCGCATTTTCAGCTTATCCAGTTCTTGCGCAGCGGCCAGTAAGTTGCCTTCTAAACGATAAGCCAGTAAGCCAATGGCCTCATGATCAATATTAAGCTTTAATTGGCGACAGCGGTTGGCCATCCATTTTGGCAGTTCGTTAATATCAGGCTGGTAAACGCGCATAAAAACACCTTCATCAGTGATGGTTTTGACCCATTTGGTTTTATCATTGGCCATGGTCCATTCATCACAACGAATAATCAGCAATACATCAGCCGGTAAGTTTTTTACAAAATCAGTGAGAAACTTTGAACCTTTTTGACCGGCTTTGCCGGTGGGCATATGTAAATCTAAAATCCGTTTTTCAGCAAACAAAGACAGATTCGCTGAACTGTTCTGCAGGTCATACCATTGAAACTTGGCATCCACCAAATGCCGCTCTCGCTCAGTGAATCCTTCGCTCCGGGCTTTGGCTAAAATGGCATCGAAGGCTTCTTGTTTTTGTAAGGGTTCATCTCCGACCAACAAGTAACATTTGGCCAGTGTCTTATTGATATGAGCTTCAAACTGATTGGCGTAGAGTCGCATTACAGTGACTTTGAATCAATGGGTTTAAGTTTCTGATTGGCCAGGGCGCGAATAATCATCTGCGCCATGTCTTCATAGAGTTGCTCACGCAGTAATCGCTCCTCGGTTTGGGCACCGGTGATTTGACCAATATCGAAGGCATAATCTTTGCTGAGTTGCAATGTGTTGGAATCCATGACAAGCTCATCATCTATTATCAACTTAAAATCGAGTTGATATACCAAGCGGTATTCCTGTACCCGGTTATTCACTCCAATCGACTGGATTTCTTTGACCAATCGATTGTAACCAATCAACAGAATGGCATCAGCCGCTTCTTGATCCACTAATTGAATGCCCTGGTTGGTCAAAGCCGTGGCCAACGGCTGGTATAGAGGCGATGTCAAAGAAAGCCCCAAATGTGTCTTTTCCAGGGCCGGATGTAATTCGTAGGGTTGTTTTAACCGATAACCGCACGCCGTGAGGGTAATAATCACAATAATTAGATACCAGCGAGCCATTAAGACACCACCACATTCACCAGTTTTTTCGGCACCACAATGATTTTACGGACGGTTTTGCCATCCACAAATCGTTGCACATTGTCTTCAGCCAGGGCAATTTTTTCGACGGCTGATTGATTGGCTTCAGCAGACACTTTTATCCGGGCGCGTAATTTACCGTTAACCTGCACCACCATCTCAACCTCATCCTGAACCAAAGCCGTCTCATCGACCTGTGGCCAGTCGGTTTCCGCGACTAAACCGGGTTGTTGCATGTCTTCCCACAATGCCTGACAAATATGCGGCACAAACGGGCTTAACATTTTAACCAGGCTGAGCCAGCCCTCATGCATCAAAGCCACACCATTGTCACTGTTATCATCATACTTACTCAAGGCATTGGTGAGTTCCATCATGGCCGCAATGGCGGTATTAAAATGATGCCGCTCAGCAATATCACTGGTTACTTTGGCGATACTTTGGTGAATTTTATAACGCAACTGTTGTTGCTCAGGACTGAGATTCTCGGTATTCAGTGGTTTAACGGCGTGTTTTTTTGCAATAAACTCCTGGACTTGATGCCACAGGCGATTCAAATAGCGCGAAGCGCCTTCCACCCCTTCATCAGACCATTCCAACGACTGCTCAGGCGGGGCCGCAAACATCGAAAACAACCGCACCGTATCCGCACCGTATCGGTCAATTAATTCTTGTGGTGCAACTGTGTTGCCTTTGGACTTGGACATTTTGGCACCGTCTTTAAGTACCATACCCTGGGTCAGTAAGCGGGTAAACGGCTCATCGCTGTTCACCAGGCCCTGATCGCGCAGCACTTTGTGAAAAAATCGGGCATACAACAAATGTAAGATGGCATGTTCAACCCCACCGATGTACTGATCCACCGGCACCCAATAATTGGCCTCATCACTGAGCATGCCTTGATCATATTCAGGACAGGCATAGCGCGCATAGTACCAGGACGACTCCATAAAGGTGTCAAAGGTATCGGTTTCACGTTTCGCCGGTTTGTGGCATTGCGGACAGGTGGTTTGATAAAATTCCGGCATTCTTTTCAAGGGTGAACCGCCGGTGTCATCAAACACCACATCTTCAGGCAGCACCACCGGTAAATCACTTTCCGGTACCGGTTGCGCGCCACAGGCATCACAATAAATAATCGGTATCGGGCAGCCCCAGTAACGCTGACGAGACACACCCCAGTCACGTAAACGGTAGTTAATTTGCAGACGGCCAATACCCTGCTGTTCAAAATAATGCTGCATGCGTTCAAAAGCCTGCTCAAAATTCAGGCCATCATAGTCAGCAGAATTCACCAATATTCCGTAATCCGTTTCAGCAGCCGCCTCAATATCACCCTCACCGGCAATCACACGTTTAATCGGTAAATCATATTTAAGGGCAAATTCATGATCACGCTCATCATGCCCCGGTACCGCCATCACCGCACCGGTACCGTAAGACATCAGCACAAAATTCGCCACCCACACCGGTATTTCATCACCGGTCAGCGGATGAATGGCCGTTAAACTGGTGGGCATGCCTTTTTTCTCCATGGTCGCCATGGCTGCTTCGTTGCTTTGTTCCTTACTGCATTGAGTGAGGAATTCTGCCAACTTGCTGTCTTTTGCAGCGGCTTGCAATGCCAATGGATGCTCAGGTGCCACCGCCATATAAGACACGCCATATAAGGTGTCCGGCCGGGTGGTGAAGACACTGATGGACCCGAAATCAGGCACCTCAAAATCTATTTCCAGTCCTTTGGATTTACCAATCCAGTTTTTTTGCATGGTTTTCACCGAATCCGGCCAACCCGGCATATCATCGAGCGAATCCAATAATTCATCGGCATAATCGGTGATTTTTAAAAACCACTGGGGGATGGTTTTGCGGACAACTTCTGCACCGGAGCGCCAGCCTTTACCGTCAATCACCTGTTCATTGGCCAATACCGTCTGATCCACCGGATCCCAGTTAACGGTGGCATCTTTACGATAAACCAAACCTTGTTTATATAACTGAACAAACAACCACTGCTCCCAACGGTAATAATCCGGGTCACAGGTGGCCAGCTGTCTGGACCAGTCAAAGGCAAATCCCAAACGTTTGAATTGCTCACTCATGTCCGCCATATTGGCATAAGTCCACTTCGCCGGCGCGGTTTTATTCTTTATCGCGGCATTTTCAGCGGGCAAGCCAAAGGCATCATAGCCTATGGGGTGTAACACATTTTTACCCTGCATTTTCTGAAATCGGGCAATCACCTCACTCAGGGTGTAATTTCTCACATGTCCCATATGCAACTGACCGCTGGGATAAGGGAACATGCTTAAGCAGTAATATTTGTCCTTATTGCTATTCTGTTTGACCGTGAACGTTTCATTGTCCTGCCAGAGCTTTTGGGCATGTTGTTCAACATCTTGTGGGTTATAGAGTTTCATTTTAATGTCATAAAATATGAAAACCAGCCGTGTTGAGCTGGTTGATGGAAGATTGCATAATTAAAGGCCTTATTATAAAGGAATGTTCTTGGCACTTCATTCACTTTTAACATGAGTGATTTAAGTCGTGAAAAGTGAATAAAATCTCAAGAACACACCTAGTGACAGTGCGCACAATTATAGCGTTTTATCAACGGACAGCGTGGCAATCTAACGTGTTCTGAATCTCATGCCCAATTTTGTGCTGTATCCAATCGACCGGGAAGCCAGTAGGCCGGCTTCATTTACCACATAATATGAAGGAAAACCTTTAATTTTATAATCCTGCATTTGTTGTTCATGACCGATTAACACCGGTACCTTCAAATCCAGGTCTGCGACAAATTCTTCCACAGCCGCAATCGATTCATAGGATTGTGCAATCATAAAAATCATGACGTCCTCTTCACTGCGCGCTTCACGTAAATCATTCAGATTTGGTGCTGAAGCACGACAAATATGACACCAGGGTGCGAAAAAATAAATCAACACCTGACGGCCACGATACTCTGATAGTCGATAAGTTTCACCACTTAAAGAAGTTAACACAAAATCAGGTGCCGGCTGACCGGCGGCTTCCAGACTACCTTTGTTCTGCCACCATGAAAAAGCCATGAGCACCAAAACAATCATAAAGGCATCAATTAATAAGGCGTTGTACTTGTTTTCTCTGAGTTTTTTATATTGTTTATACATGAACCACCAGTTAATCAGCAAAAATGCCGTAAAACTTAGACTTCGTGTTAACCCAAATAGTTTAGCTTGACTGTTTCAAAGCATTTAATTTTTGAGTTATTGAATAAAACATGACAATAAATGTCATTTTGCCGGTTAATTTCATTTTTGTGACGGCCATCACGTTTTAATTGTAGTTGTTTTCTGGTTTTCGCCAAATTAAAGGTTATTTTGAATTTGTTTTTGTGATATAAATCACAAAACTAAAAATAAGGGTAAAAAAAATGACCTCGAGACTCATTTCAGCTTTCCTGCTTTTAAGCGCATTTTATGTACAAAGCAGTCACGCACAAGTAACGCGTAATTTCGAAGACCGCGTCAGCTTTAACGTTAATGGTAATATTACCATGGTTGGCAATACTTTGCTGACTTGTGATGATGACATTTGGAATTGTTCATGGATCCAATCCGGTATCTGGACAAGCTCCAATGCCATCGACATGAATTATGTTAATGTTGATAGCCCTGCAGGTTTTAACAACTCATCAAGTGCCACATTATCCATTCCCAATGGCGCCACAGTATTACATGCAGAACTCTACTGGGGTGGCCGGCACAATAATAGTGGCTCCGACCGTAATAAAATTCGAATAAAGGCGCCGGGAAGTGGTTCTTATACAGAAGTTACAGCACACACAATAGACACGTTCTCATCTGAAGGAAGCTCAGGGTCACGCCCGTATCAGGCTTCAGCCGATGTCACTCAAATCATTACCAACGGTGGTTCCGGCAATTACACGGTTGGCGATTTAAAAGCCAAAACCGGAAATGATGGTCTTGGCTTCTACGGTGGCTGGGCACTGGCTGTCGTATATCAGGATAATTCAGAGCCATTTAGACGTCTAATGCTGTTTGATGGCGCAGCCACGGTTGTTGGAAATAACACCGTTTCAATTACTACAGATAATCTGGTAACGCCCTATTCAGGTAATTTCAATACGTACTTAGGTGCACTGGTCTGGGAAGGTGACCAATCTCTCTATGGCGACGCTTTTGTGTTTGAAGGCAATACCTTAAGTGATGCAAGTAACCCAAGTAATAACTTCTGGAACAGCAGCATTTCAAATTTTGGCACCCGTGTCACGGCAAAAAGTCCGGATTATGTTAACCAGCTTGGCATGGATTTAGTGATGACTGATGTATCCGGTATGCTACCCAACGGTCAAACACAGGCTGATATTGATTTTGTCACTGATGGCGATTCTTATTATCCTCATGCATTGGTGTTTATCACCGATTTATTTTTACCGGATTTTGATTCCAGCATGGATAAAATCGCCATTGACCTCAATGGTGGGCAAGTGGAACCTGGTGATGTCATCGAATACCGAATATCCTTTGAAAATACCGGCCAGGATGTGGCCATTAACACAGTGGTCACCGATGCATTACCAACAGGTATCAGCTATGTTCCTAATTCATTGGAGATAGTCAACGCTTCATCAGGCCCGGTTGGCGCTATGAGTGACGCCATTGGTGATGATGCTGCACAATATGATGCTAACAATAACACCATAACTTTTTGGGTAGGTAATACTGCTGGTGATGGTCAAGGCGGTGATTTTTTGCCCGCTGAATCAGCTGTTATTAAATTTTTAGCGACTGTTGATAATCAGAACTCGGGAACTGTCACCAATGAAGCATTTATTTCATTTAACGCACAAACAACACCAGCTGAAGTTTTATCAGCAAGTGATGTTGCAGCCATAAATGTGGTTGCCACGGCGGGTATCAGCGTCTCCAAAACAGCCACTTTAACCCTGGACAACGGCAACCCTGGAACGGCCGATGCCGGCGATGAAATCACTTTTAGTATTGTTGTTGAAAATACCGGCAACTTAGCCATGAACAACATCAATCTTACGGATGCCATGGCACCGCTTGGTGCAGTCACCTGCCCAAGCAATAATCTGGCACCTTTTAGTTCGATGACCTGTGACAGTTACAGCTATATTGTCACTCAAGTGGATATTTCTAATGGTGGCAGCATAGATAATACGGTTCAATTAACAGCCGTTGACGCCGCTACCGGAAATCATCAGGATTCTGACAGCACCCAAACAGTTTTGACTTTAGCTGAGCCTGTAATTACAGCACCCTCAGAAGGCGATTTAATTAATAACAGCACCCCAACTGTCAGTGGCACCGGCCCGGTCGGCGCTCAGATTGATGTATTAACTGATCAAGCCAGTGGTTGTCAGACAATCGTTGATGGATCCGGTCATTGGACCTGTGATATTGCACCTGCGCTGACGGATGGTACTATTATTATTTCAGCCTTTGCCAGTGATGGTGGCAG
>CAZLAW010000067.1:0-11509 GCA_964557625.1 uncultured Marinicella sp. | reverse complement strand
GCCCATTTACCAAAATAAACAGCTGGGCAATCGATTTAATAACAACAACCAATTAGTCAATGACTTTAACATTGCAGAACTGTATGCCCAGTACGACTTAAAACATTTGCCACGGCCCTTGTCCTTTTTTACCGCTTATCTCAATAACACCGCGGCTGATGATGAAAATGAAGCCCTGATGGCCGGTTTCTCCTATGGCTCAGCCAATAAACCCGGTGATTGGCAGATAGGTTACAGCTACCAGTACCTTGAAGCTGATGCGGTCTATGCCCTCTTTAATGATTCAAGCTTTGCCGGCGGTTTCACCGACTCACGCGGCCATGTCTATGAATTTGTTTATGGTTTAAGCCGACAAACCTCGCTCAAATTTGCCTGGATTGATGCGGTTAATGAAATGCATCTGGGCACTCCCAGAGATTACGATCGACTGACCATGGATCTCAATTATTGGTTTAAATAAGGTCTTCCTAAAAATATATAAGCATATATCCATTGGTCAGCGGACTTTGAGATGTTAAAATTTAATCATGCTTCTTCGGCCTAATTATCCATGAATAATAAAGACAATAACGAAAATAATAAGGATTTAACATCTGAAAACAGTGATGTTATCGACAATCAGCCACAAGACGGGAATCAGGTGTCAGAAACCAGTGAACCAAAACCACCTCAACAAGGTGGCGCTAAACTGGCCGGTTTTGGATTATTTGTGGCTTTACTGGCTTTAGTAACGGCCGGCTGGCTTGTTTACCGCGTGGAAGTTCAAAGTGATGATAGCAATGCAGTCGATCAACTGGCGGGTAAAGCCAATCAACAAGACCTCAATCAGCTGCAAACCCGAGTTAATCAATTAGAACAAGCGCTGACAAAACAAACGCAAGCGGTCGAACAAAATCAACAACAAATCACCCGGTTAAGGCAGGATTTAAACAAACGACCCGACAATCAGTTTGATGATGGTCCCTTAAAACAGCAGATTGAGTCATTACAACAACAAATGACGATGCTTAAAAAAGAAGACCGGCAACAAGCCAATGAACCCCAAACCGAAGAGTATTTAAGCGCTCTGGCCCGGTCTCAAACCATCCATGCCCTAAAAACTGTGCAGCTATTGCTTGATCAACAACAACTTCCACAAGCGGTGCAAATTTTAAAACAATGGCGCAACAACGAATATTTACCCTTGGCTGTGCAAACCCGATTGCAGCAATTAATCACCACATTAAGCAACACAGAAACGCCTGATGAAGCCGACTTAAGACAACAACTGGCAAAGCTAAAAGACAACATTACCGCGTTAAGTCTGACCACTGAAACGCAAGCAAACCCTGAACCGGCCTGGTATGAACGTTTTATTACCGTTAAAAAAATTAAACCTGAACAACAGAGTCTAAACAGTGCTGATTTACAGCAATTAAAAGCCAATGCCGGCCATCAAATCCAACAGGCTGAATTGGCTCTGGCATTAAAACAACCGGCCTTATGGCGTGATGCCCTGCAACAGGCCGAACAAACACTGGCACAAAGCACCTTAGACACCGAGTCGTTGCAGCGACAAGCACAACAACTACGTGAGCAAAACATCGTTACACAGATTCCCGCTAATTTAGGTATCCAGTCACTGATAGATCAACTTGAGGATATCACGGAATGAAAAAATTAATCATGATTGTGATTATTTTAGTGCTGCTTCTGACAGCCGCCTGGTTAACACCCTTGTTGTTAAAAAATCCGGGACTGTTACAGCTGGAAATTCTTGGTTATCAGGTACAAATGACGGTGATTACCGCTGGCGTTATGGTGCTGTTACTGGTGCTGGCTATGTGGCTGCTATGGGGATTGCTTAAAGCACCGCAAAAATTGGTACGCAAAGTCTCAGAATATCAACAACAGAAAAAATTCGATCAGGGATTGTTGGCTTTCAGCGAAGGTCACTGGCAAAAGGCCGAAAAACTGCTGTTAAAATCAGCCCAAAAAAGCAAAAACCCACAACTCAGTTATATGGCTGCCGCCCGGGCTGCACTGGCGCAACAAAATTTAGAGGCAGCCATGGCACACCTGGATGCAGCTGAAAAAACAGTGACCAATCCACTCACCATAGATTTAACCCGATGCGAAATCTGGCTTAAGACCGGCCACATACAACAGGCACGGGATTTACTGGAAACTATTTTAAGCAGCTATCCTAATAATCCGCGCGCGGTTCGCATGATGTTACAGGTGAGCGAACAGCAAAAAGATTTTCAGCGCATTAAAAATCTATTGCCCAAAGCCCATAAGCTGGCGCTGATTGACAAACGACAGAATGAGACCATGCGTGACCAGGCCACCCGTGATGGACTCACCCATGCCATTGACGAACAACAATTACTGGCCTTATGGTCTGAATTAAGCCGTAAGCAACAAAAGTATTATCTCTATGAATTTTGTGAACGTGGTCTTCGCATTGGTGCTTATCAGGCAGTCACCGATGAAATTGAACGCGCCCAGAAATATCATTTTGATGAACAACTGGTTCACTATTGGTCACAATTACCCCATAATTTAAATCATCGACTTAAAGTGGCTGAAAAATGGCATATACAACATCCCAAAAATCGTGCCGTTTTAATGTGTTTAGGCCAGCTGTATATGGCCAAAAAGCAATGGACTGAAGCCAAAGAGGCATTGCAAAAAGCCCTCACATTACAATCAGATGCCCAGGTTAATCAGCTTCTGGCAGAAACCTACCAGGCGCTGGATGAGCCGGAAATGGCGCTGCAACATTTCAGTCAGGCCGCTAAAAATAACACGCCACTGGTGCCTGTAAGCAAAACCTAATTGACCTTTTATACACAAGCTGTGAGGACTTCAGCACATAACAATTGCTTAACAGAATATGTTGCAATTTAGCTTTCGAAAATCGTTATATCTTACTGATATATATAGATATTATTGAATTGGTTAGTTTTTAACCAATGGATAAGAATTTGTTTTACTCTCTCATTTTCGGCGATCAAAGCCACTGTTATCAACAAACTTATCCACAGCTTGTGTGGATAACAATATCTCTGCTTATAAAGTCACATACATTCTCAAGGCCAATAGACTAATCAGCAGCGCAAAAGCAATACGTAACTTCGCAGCAGGTAAACGGTGGGTCATGTTTGCACCGAACTGTGTGCTAAAAAAACCGGCCATGACAATGACCACAGTAGCGGGCCAATAGACAAAAGATTCAGACTGGCGACTTAACCACAAATATGTCAGCGTACCACTTAAGGCAATAAAAAATCCCAGAGCCGCTGCGGTGCCGATGGCCTTTTGTATACTGATCCGATGCCAGGTTAAAAAGGGTACCGTTAAAGACCCCCCACCGATGGCAATTAATGCCGATAACAAGCCGATGATTAATCCGACGGGCCACAATAAGGTTGCTGACAGCGATGAGGGTTGGGCTCGCCTGGGTTTAAAATCCACCACCATTTGCAGAGCAATGAGCAACATGAGAATAAGAAAAATCAAAGCCACCGCTTGACCGGAGATTTGTAACGCCAGCCAGGATGCCAGGGCACTGCCGATTACCACCGCTGGTGCCAGATGCCATAATAACGAAACCAGCACCGCCTGATGTTTGCGATGGGTGGCAATACTGATTAAACTGTTAAATAGAATCACCGATAAGGATGTCGCCAAAGCCATATGGACAACCCGGACTTCAGGAAACCCTTTCCACAGGAAAAAAGCGGTCAATGCCGGCACCATAATGGCACCCCCGCCAATACCGAATAGACCGGCAAAAAAACCAACCACCAATCCCAAAACCAGTAGCAACAAGAAAGCAGTTAGCATGTGCTAACGGCGTTTACCGAAAAAAGCCTTCCATAATCCGTTAACCACTTTGGTGGTCAGCTTTCGGGTAAAATCCTGACCCACTTTTGTCGCGTAAGAATCCCGGTGACGGTATTTTTTTGATTGCTCTTCAGCCGCTTCCAGTCGAGCTTGCTCGGCGGCTTTTTGTCGCGCCATTTCAGCAGCACGTTGTTGCAGTTTCTCATGGGCTGAAGCACGGTCAAGAGACTGCTCATAAATGCCGGCCACAGGTGAGCGTGACATAATGGCTTGACGTTCCTGGTCGGTAATCGGGCCCATACGACATCGTGGTGGCGCAATTTTAACCCGCTCGACCACCCGTGGGGCACCTTCATTATCCAATGTCGAAACCAAAGCTTCACCCACACCCAATTCACTGATAACTTCGGCGGTGTCAAAGTCTGGATTAGGACGGAATGAATCAGCCACGGCTTTAATGACCTTTTTATCTTTGGGGGTATAACCACGAAGCGCATGTTGAATTTTATGCCCCAATTGGCCCAAAACATTGGTTGGTATATCACCCGGGGATTGGGTGCAAAAGTAAACACCGACACCTTTTGAGCGAATTAAGCGCGCCACTTGTTCAATGCGCCTTAAAACTTCTGTGGGGCAATCTGAAAAGATTAAATGGGCTTCATCGAAAAACAACACCAGTTTTGGTAACGCCAAATCACCCACTTCCGGCAAGGTCTCGAACAGCTCAGTCATCAGCCACAGTAGGAAAGTGGCGTATAACTGTGGTTTCATCATCAGATCTCTGGATTCTAAAATACTGACAATACCTTCACCGGATAAATCCTGACGCATTAAATCACTGAGCTTCAGCGCCGGTTCGCCCAATAAAAACTCACCTCCCTGAGATTCTAAACGCAACAAACGCCGTTGAATGGCGCCGATAGATGCGGATGTAACCCGACCATATTTTAATGATATCTCTTTTTGTTGTTCGCCAACATGCTGTAACAGGCTGTTGAGGTCCTTTAAATCTAAAATGGCCAGATTTTCATCTTCAGCAAACTTAAAAGCCACGGCCAACACACCTTGCTGGACATCGCTTAAATCCAGTAGACGACTTAAATATAAGGCACCAATTTCCTGAATGGTGGTTCGCACAGGATGACCGGCCTGACGAAAAATATCCCAAAAAATGGATGGCCGACCTGAATAGTTATAATTTTCAATGTTAAGTTCTTTGGCACGATTATCCAAAAAGGGCTTTTGCTTGCCGGCTTGTGATAAACCGGCGACATCGCCTTTAATATCGGTGACAAACACCGGCACCCCTAACCGGGAAAAGTTTTCTGCCAGCACTTGTACAGTAACCGTTTTACCGGTACCGGTTGCGCCGGTAATCAAGCCATGCCTGTTGGCAAAATGACCCAGGATGACCGCCGGATTTTGACCGTGACCAAAATGTAAACTATGTTGCTTCATCATGACTTATATTTAGTCAACAACCAGTCCATAACCGCAGCCAAACCCAGGGCTTCTCCCCCTTCGGTGCCACCGGTGCGATCACCAAAGTTCCAGCCATAAGTATCAATATGTACCCAGTCAATGTCCTCATCGACAAAGCTTTGCAGAAATAATCCGGCGGTTATGCAGCCGGCTTGCGGCGTGCTGGCACTGTTATTAATGTCGGCTACTGTGGACTTTAAATACTTTTTATAGCGTGCCGGTAATGGCATCGGCCACATCTCATCACAGGTTTTTTGGCCACTTTGTTTTATCGCTTCGGTGATCTCATCACGGTTACTGAACACCGGTGTCACGGTCGGTCCCATGGCCACGCGTGCAGCACCGGTCAGGGTGGCAAAATCGATCAGCAAATCAGGTTTCGATTCGCAGGCATAGGTTAAGCTATCTGCCAATATAACCCGTCCTTCGGCATCGGTATGACCAATTTCAATACTTTGACCACTGCGACTAATAACCACGTCACCCTGGCGGAAGGCACTGCCTGAGACAGCATTTTCCACAGTCGGAATCAGTACTTTTAAGCGCACCGGTAATTGCTGTGAGATAATTAACTGCGCCAATCCCAATACATGAGCACCACCGCCCATGTCTTTTTTCATCCATCGCATAAATTCGGCGGCTTTCATGTTGTTACCACCGGTATCAAAACAAACACCTTTGCCAACCAGTGTCAGCAACGGCAAGCTGTCATCGTCACCCCAGTTCAGTTCAATCAAGCGCGGCGCTTTATGGCTGGCACGACCGACAATGTGAATGGTGGGAAAATTTTCACTGAGCAAGACATCACCAACCAGTTGGTCAAAGCGCATATGATGGCGCTCAGCAAAATCTTCGGCAAATTCTGCCAATTCTGTGGGACCCATATCATCTGCCGGGGTATTAATTAAATCTCTGACCGTATAGGTGGCCGCCACCACCGCCATCTCATAAGCAAACTGGTTTTCATCCACCACCAATTTAGCCTTATCCCTGGGCTTTAAGTACCGCTCAAAGCGATATTGACCAAAACCCCAACCGCGTATGACAGCCGAAGCCATGGCGTAATCATCGGTATCAAGGTGATAATAGCCCGGCGGCAATTGATTGATTTTTTCACAAATACTGTAAGGATTAAGGTCCTCTGAAATCACCAAATAGACTTTACTCAATTCACCGGCTTTGTTGTAGTCGAGAAAGAACTGTCCGGCCTTTTCTCCAAAACCCTGATTTTCACAAACATTTTCCAAATACTCGCTTTGTAATTTCAACCACAAATCAAAAGCCGAGATGTTAATGGGTTCAACAGCAACGCTGGTGTCTTGATAATCCGTAACAAAACAATCAATCATAATGTTCAAAATGGCATAAAGGGCTTTTAATTATACGCTGAGTGGTCTTGAATATCGACCATCACGAGATGAAGCCGGATATTTCTTGGAAACGATACAAAATAGTCATTGAGTGCCAAAATTTTATTCTTAGAAACCTTTGTTTTAATCCGGATGGGTGGAACAGTCTCTCATCAATAAAATATGCGGACTAAACCGGTGGCAGTACCATGCGCATATGGGGAATATTATCCTCTAAATAATAATCCTGCGTTGCTTGAAAACCCAATGATTGATAGAAATCACGCAAGTAGGACTGGGCTGAAATTATGATGTCGCGGTGAGGCGCCCGATCACGACAAATTTTGATGGCTGCTGTCATCAGCGCGTACCCCAAACCTCTGTGCCGCTGGTCGGCACAGACCACCACCCGGCCGATATGAAAATCACCGTCGGCATCAGTCAAAATCCGGGCGTAGGCATCAATGCTTTGTCCCTGTGGTAAAAAAACATGACAGGCATCTAAATCATCATCATCGATATCCGGATAGGGGCAATTTTGTTCAATAATAAAGACCTGTTGTCTTAATTGGTAAATGGCTTTGAGCTCCTGAGTCGTTATCTCACTAAAAGTTTTGACCAGGAACGGCAGGCCGGAAACCGACACTGTTTGTGGTTTTGACTGCTTAGTCATTTTTCACAATGCGTGGATAATGTTTCGATTTGATGGCGTCGTATAAGGGCTTTTCATTCATATAGGACTCTATCAAATCCATGGTTAACAACACCGCACCACGATGTTTTTGCACCAATTCTTTACCTGCCTTACCCATTTTTTTTCGCAGCGCTTTATCTTCAATCAACGCGTCCATGCATTGCACAATATCCACGCTGTCTTTCACCGTAAAAGAACCACCGCATTGTTCTAATAATTCCGTGATTTCATCAAAATTATGGGTGTTGGGTCCAACCAAAACCGGCAAAGAAAAAACTGCAGCCTCTAAAACATTATGACCACCAATGTTGGCGATACTACCGCCAACAAAAGCGATATCCGATGAGGCATAGAATTCCAACAATTCACCCATGGTATCGACCACAAAGACATCACCGTGGATGTCACACAAACCTGACTGACTGCGTAATTGTGTATTAAACCCAAGCTTTCTAAATGATTGGGTGGTGATCTCAAAGCGCTCAGGGTGTCTCGGCACGATCACCAACATTAAGTCAGGATGACGCTGTTTTAAGACTGAAAACGCCTCCAATATCTGCACTTCATCATCATGGTGGGTGCTGGCCGCAATCCAAACCATGCGGGAATTTTGATAATGTTCACGAATTTCCCGACCCTTATCGATAATGGACTGTTCAATGACAATATCGAATTTTAAACTGCCCACCACGTAGATTTTCTCCGGTTGGCAACCCAATTGAATCATGCGCCGGGCATCGGTTTCCGTTTGGGCAGCAACAAAAGCCGTGTCATTAAAGGCTTTCGCCGCTAACGAACCGACCCAGCGATAACCTTTTAAAGACACTTCTGATAAACGCGCGTTGGCCACAACAATGGGAATGTCCTTCTTTTTACAAAACCGAAACAAATTAGGCCAAATTTCAGTTTCCATAATGACCGCTAAATCTGGTTTGGTTTTTTTCAAAAAGCGTTTCACGGCACCGGGCAGGTCATAGGGTAAATAAACATGAAAAACCTGATTGCCGAAAATTTGTTGCACCCGATCCGAACCGGTGGGGGTAATCGTGGTTAATACAAAAGAATGGTCTTGATACCGTTCCATGAGGGCTTTAATGAGAGGAATGGCGGCATTCACTTCGCCCACCGAAACAGCGTGTACCCAGATAGATTTCTTAATTTTTTTCGGTGTTTTAAACCACCCAAAGCGTTCATGCCAACGCTGTAAATAGGCCCGGGTTTTAACACCACGCATAGCCAATCGCACCAAAACAAGCGGTGTTAATAAAGTGGTCACCAGAGAATAGAGCCGACTGCGGATTTCTAAGCTTTTCATATTAACGCAATTTTTGACCGTCTCCGGCAACCCGGATTTCTGAAGGCTTTTTAGATTCACCCAATGGCAGATCTAAAAAATAATCGACATCTTCAGGCCATTGTGCCTGCAATGAATGGATATTACGCGGTGTAACTTGCCCTTTATGATTGGCACTGGTTGAAATGATGGCCTGATTAAGCTGTGTACATAATGCCGTCACCACCGGATGCGCAGTGAGTCGTACGGCCACCGTCTGACCGGGACCGATAACACCCGCCGGCACCTGAGAACTGGCCGGAAAGACCCAGGTGGTATGGCCGGGCCAGGTCCGTAGCGCCGCGGCCAAATGATCACCTGAAGCCGGTTGAATTAAAGGTAAAATCTGACCGATATGTCCGGCCACCAGAATAAGACCCTGATTCATGGGCCGCTGTTTTAAGTGCAGAATTTTAGCGACCACTTCGCTTTGTTGGTAATCACCGCCCAGACCGTAAACAGCCTCTGTCGGATAGACCAATAAACCGCCTTGCCGAACCGTCTGTACAGCTTCATCGACGGCTGTACCGATGACGCTCATTTTTTCTTGCGCCGTCTTTTTTTCTTGGCCGGCGCTTTGTCTAAAATCTCAATGCAGTCTTCATGACTGAGCGACTTGGGATCGGTATCCTTAGGGATTTTGCCATTCTTCTTGCCATTGGTGACATACGGTCCGTAGCGTCCGTTTAATACCTCAATGCCATCATCAAACTGTTTAATAACTTTATTGGCATCGGCAATTTTCTTTTCTTTAATCAACTCCAGCGCCTCATCTAATGTAATACTGTAAGGGTCGCCTTCTTTGATGCTGACAAATTTATTTCCATAACGAACATAGGGACCAAAACGACCGATATTGGCGGAGACTTTTTCACCTTCGGGCGTTTCACCCAAATCACGGGGCAACTTAAACAACTCCATGGCCTCTTCAAAGGTTATCGAGTCTAAATTTTGTCCCGGCAGAAGTCCTGCAAATTGAGGTTTTTCTTCATCATCTTTGGTACCGATTTGCACAAAAGTACCATATTTGCCAATCCGTACAGACACCGGTTTACCGGTTTTTGGATCGGTGCCCAATTCCCTTTTGTATTGTGCTTCTTCGCGACTGACAGATTCTTCTTTGTGTTCAACCCGTTCAATAAAGGGTTTCCAGAACGATTTTAATAAAGGTTTCCAGTCCTTTTCGCCCCGTGATACCGCATCCAGAGCATCTTCTAACTTGGCTGTAAAATCATAGTCCACATAGGTGTCAAAGTGGGTTTCTAAAAAGCGTGCCACCACTTTACCGACATCCGTGGGAATAAAGCGTTTCTTATCGAGTTCCACATAATCCCGATTTAATAGGGTTGAAATAATACTGGCATAAGTCGAAGGCCGACCGATACCATATTCCTCCAGGGCTTTAACCAGGGTCGCTTCAGAATATCTCGGCGGCGGCTCAGTGAAATGTTGATTACCTAAAATCTCGTTCACTTTAACGACATCGCCTTTGGCTAATTTGGGTAAACGGTTCTCTTTGTCCTTTTTAACATCATCTAATCCCTCTTCGTAAACAGACAAAAAGCCTTTCACCAAGACAGTCGAGCCATTGGCCCGTAAGTTATGATCATCGCCAAAATTAAAATCAGCGGCCACGGTTCCAATGGTGGCATGAATCATTTGTGACGCCAGGGTTCGTTTCCATATCAGGTCATAGAGACGATACTGGTCATTATTTAAAGCCGATTTAATTTCAGCCGGCACCAAAGCGGCTGATACGGGCCGAATGGCTTCGTGGGCTTCTTGTGCGTTTTTAGACTTACTTTTATAAGCATTGGGTTTTTTGGGAACCTCTGCGGCACCAAATTTATCTGCAATAACATCACGAATTTCTTGAATGGCATCAACCGACAAGTTTAATGAATCGGTACGCATATAGGTAATCAAACCCTGGGATTCACCTTTAATGGCTATACCTTCGTACAATTGCTGCGCAATTTGCATGGTCTTGCGGGCACTGAAACCGAGTTTTCTGGCAGCTTCTTGTTGTAATGTGGAGGTGATAAATGGCGGAGCCGGTTTGCGTTTGCGTTCCTTTTGGGTTAATTCGGTAGCCTGTAATTCCGAGCCGGCCTGTTGCCGCAACGTAACAAGCATATCATTGGCTTTCTGCTCATTGCCAATATCAAATTTTTTAAGTTTTTTACCGGCAAACTGATTAAGGCTGGCTTCAAAAGAGTGTTGGCCTTTTTTTAAATCGCCATGAATTGTCCAGTACTCGCGACTTTTAAAAGCATTAATTTCATCTTCACGTTCAACAATCATGCGTAGTGCCGGAGACTGCACACGACCTGCTGACAAACCTCTGCGCACTTTTTTCCATAATAAAGGCGACAAATTAAAACCCACCAAATAATCCAGGGCTCGACGCGCTTGCTGCGCATCCACCAGTTCATCAGAAATTTTTCGGGGATTGGCCACCGCTTCCTGGATGGCTTTTTTGGTGATTTCGGAAAACACCACGCGCTTGATATCTTTGTCTTTTAACAAGCCGCGATCGTCCAGTATTTCCACCACATGCCATGAAATCGCTTCACCCTCTCTGTCCAGGTCCGTGGCTAAATAGATGGTATCGGCTTTTTTCGCTTCTTTAACGATGGCGTCTATATACTTTTTCTTATCATCGGGCTCGACATAAGTCATCTCAAAATTATTGTCCGGATCAACGGCACCGGTTTTTGCCAGCAAATCCCGGACATGGCCATAGGATGCCAGGACTTTGTAATCCTTACCTAAATATTTTTCAATATTGTTTTCATCTATCATATAAAACATATTTGA
>CAZLAW010000066.1:0-11519 GCA_964557625.1 uncultured Marinicella sp. | reverse complement strand
CAATTGGATTTCAATATTACATAAAAAAGACGCCCGGATTGGGCGTCTTAGGCTGTCGTTCAATAACAGAGGTTTAGCTGTGTTGCATCAGCGTTGGAATATTGCTGTCGGTGAGGATGTACTTAGTGAAACCACCCATAAACCATTCGGTGAAGCGACCGCGGGAATAGGCGCCCATCAACAATAAGTCCGAACCGGTGGCTTTGTAGGTATCGATGATTTCATCGTGGACTTTCAGACCTTTGGTAATTTTCATTTCACTGTCAATGCCCCACACTTTCAAATAATCCTGTAAATGTTTGGTTTTGGGGCGGGCGCGGTTATCGGGACCGGCACAGAGTATATTGACTTGTTCGGCTTGTTTTAATAAAGGCAGTGCACTGATAATGGTTTGCATCACCGAATCTTTTTGATTCCAGGCAATCAGCACCCGTTTGCCGACACTTTTGAGTTTTTTCTGCGGCAACATCATCACCGGCCGGCCGGTGTTAAACAAAGCGGCAGACAAAAATTGTTTGGCCTGACCACTGCTTTTTTTCTTGGGTCGTGATACCAACATGAGGTCACTGACCGGACCGACAATGGAAAACACACTTTGGGGGTCACCCACCATTTCACGCCATAAAGAGGATTCTTCCATGTCTTTGGCAATTCGTCTTCTGAAGTTAAATTCATGTTTGTCACTGTATTCTTTAAATAACTCAGCGGCAGCCTGACTTTCTAAATCATCGTCTAAATCCGCTTTATACCATTGGGACATATTATTCATGGCAATCGGGCTGATAATGCCGTAGTCACCACCAATGGATTCTTCTCGGTGGGGTCTGACATGCAGGCCTGAGACATTGGCATCTAAATTATCTGCCAACTGAAAAGCGGTTTCTAATAAGTAGTGACATTCTTTGCGTTTAGCGACCGGTACGGTGATAATTTTCATAGGTTTTTTTATATTTGAGTTAGCTAATTATTATACCTTTTTGGGTAATTTTTTTCAATACATTTAGCCTTTACCGCCCTTGGTACGGGTTCGGTGGGGTTTGGCATTTTTTTCGATAAAATCAATGATTAATCCGGCCACATCTTTGCCGGTGGCATGCTCGATGCCTTCCAGACCCGGGGATGAATTGACTTCCATCACCACCGGTCCGCGATTGGCACGCAATAAATCCACACCGGCCACATTAAGACCCATGATTTTGGCGGCTTTTACCGCAGTTTGACGTTCTTCGGGCTTTAATTTAATTAATGAGGCGCTGCCGCCGCGGTGCAAATTGGAACGGAACTCACCTTCCGCGGCCTGCCGTTTCATGGCCGCCACCACTTTGCCGCCCACCACCAGACAACGAATATCGGCACCACCGGCTTCTTTAATATACTCCTGGACCATGATATTGGCGTTCAGACCCAAAAAGGCTTCAATCACACTTTCCGCGGCTTTGCGGGTTTCGGCCAGTACCACACCAATGCCCTGGGTGCCTTCCAGCAGTTTAATCACCAATGGCGCACCACCCACCATTTTAATTAAATCAGGAATGTCATCGGGCGAGTTGGCAAAGCCGGTAACCGGCATGCCAATGCCTTTGCGAGACAATAATTGCAAAGACCGCAGTTTATCGCGTGATCGGGTGACGGCGACACTTTCGTTCAGGGGATAAACCCCCATCATTTCAAACTGGCGTAAGACCGCCGTACCGTAAAAAGTAATCGACGCGCCTATTCGGGGAATCACCGCATCAAAATCAATCAGATCTTCTCCGCGGTAATGTAATGCCGGATTATTAGAGGATATATTCATATAACAACGCAGCGCATCCACCACCCGTACTTCATGGCCGCGACTTTGGGCGGCTTCGACCAGACGTCGTGAGGAATACAGGCGGGCGTTTCGTGATAACAGGGCAATTTTCATCGTGTTTTTATTTTTGGGGTTTTATAAGGTGGGCATGATCCGGTCTCACTTGCATACCATGCATGGCCTGACGACCCAGTAACATGCGAAATTTCATTTTTTTACGGCAAGCCAGGGTTAATTCGATTCGCCGTTGCCAGTCACCGATTTGTAACAGAGTCTCAACCACAATACGGTGGGTTTTCATGCCCCCTGAGTTGGTCACGGTGCGTTTGTCCTTAACCGGCAAATGGCATTCCACCCGGGTGTCGTCATCATCCTGAATCGGTGCCACCACAAAGCGTACCCATTCTTCGTTGTCTTGTTCGTACAAGCCATATTCAATGGTGTGGATGGCGCTGGTCTTGGCGCCGGTGTCAGTTTTCATGTGAATCCGCTGAATCCCCAGTTCCGGCAATGCGCCCCACTCTTTCCAGCCGATGGTCAGTTGTTTGTTATCTGTCATGGTTAATCCAAATGGGTTGAAATACAGAGTTTATTCCACACAGCCGCCGGCTCGCTGGGAAAATAAGCATGACCGCCGTTATAGCTGTCAAACCAGATATTGTAACCGGCCTGCCAACCGGATTGTTGAAAGGTGTTGTAATCATTAACAACCTGATTATATCGCGTGTCGTTCTGACCCACAGACAACACAATCGGTATCTTGCGAGAGGCTGAATTAGGCCCAACGCCGTTTTGAAAAGCGTAATATAAAGTCGCACCACTGGTGGCATAGGCAGCGTAATCACCCGCATTGCTTAACGCCATCACATTCAATATCTGTCCACCGGCTGAATACCCCCAGGCATAAACCCGACGTTGTTCAATGTTGTAGCGAGTAATCATATCTAACTTAATTTTATCCATTATAGTTCCAATATTAGCCGGTTCCCAGCTTCCGTATTGCGTACCGGTGGCCACTTGAGCCACAATGATAAAACCATGGGTTTCGGCGGTCGTCAGCCATAAATTTCGGACATCCTGCGCGGCACCCGGTGCTTGACCGGCACCGGCGGCACCATGAAACAAAAACATGATGGGCAATGCTTTTTGACCCTGATAGCTTGAAGGTATGTGGTAATAATAATTGCGGTATTGCAATTGACTGTTAATATAAATCGTGCGAACACCGGTGTTGACCGGCCCGCCGCTGCCTTGTGAAGGCCAGGAGTCAGACACAAAGCCATTCACAAAAATCATGTCTTCACAATCCATCAGACTGGGCATGGTGTGCACCGCCCGGGCACCGTAGGTTGATAACATGAATATTATTAACAGCCCGCTGCGCATGCCTTTAGTCCGCTTCCAGTTCAAGCCGATCGACATTTCTAAAGCCCTGTGGTAAAACCTGTCCCCGGTGCGCCCGTTTACCCAGATAGTTTTCCAGGTCTTTCCATTTAAACCGGATATAACGCTGACCGGCATGCACCAGGAAAGACTGATCCGGTGTAATAACCAAAGTGGATAACAAATATTCCTCGCCGGCTTTGAGTCGTTTGGCGGGGATGTTAATCATTTTATTGCCTTTGCCTTTGGCCAGTTGCGGCAATTCTTCCAGTGGAAACACCAGCATATATCCGGCATTGGTTACACACACCACATGGGCATCCGCCACCCGTTCAATGCGCCGCGGTTTAAGCGCCTGAAATCCTTTGGGCACGGTTAATACTAATTTACCGGCCTTCATTTTACTGTACAGATTTTCCATCAGACCGTGATAACCGTAACCGGCAGATGATGCCATTAAAATAGCGGCTTTAGGCGGAAAGCAACTGACCGCAACCGGCAAGGCATTGTTTTTAAAATTAAATTTAGTCGCCAGCGGTTCGCCCTGACCGCGGGCTGACGGTAAACTGTGGGTCGCCAGGGTAAAAGAACGACCGTTGTTATTTAAAAACACGGCATAATGCTGACTGCGACCAAAACAATGATCGAGATACGCATCACCGGATTTATAGCTCATGGCAGCAGGATCCACATCGTGTCCTTTGGCCGCGCGAACCCAACCCGCTTTCGACAAGATAACCGTCATCGGTTCACTGGGCACCAGCTTGGTTTCATCGAATACTTCAGCGGCTTCACGTTCCGCCAGAGACGATTGACGTGCGTCACCATACTGATCCCGATCGGCGGTGATTTCCTGTTTAATCAGGGTTTTCATCCGAGCCCGTGATTTTAAAGTGGATTCTAAATCGACTTTTTCTGCCTGCAACTCAGTTTGTTCGGTACGGATTTTCATTTCTTCCAGACGCGCCAAATTGCGTAAACGGGTGTCTAAAATGGCATCGGCCTGGATTTCACTGATTTTAAAAGCACGCATCAGTTCCTGTTTGGGGTGTTCTTCTTCGCGGATAATCCGAATCACTTCATCGAGATTCAAAAAAGCCACCAATAAACCGTCTAAAATATGCAGCCGGGCATCCACTTTATCCAGTCGATGCTGTAAACGACGTCGTACAGTTTCGGTTCTGAACCGCAACCATTCTTTTAAAATACCTTTGAGATTTTTAACCTGTGGCCGCTGATCCAGACCAATCATGTTGAGGTTCAGCTTATAGGTTTTTTCCAAATCTGTGGTGGCAAATAAGTGCAACATCAATGCATCAAAATCAATCCGGTTCGAACGACCGGTGATCACCAGGCGCACCCGGTTTTCATGGTCTGATTCATCCCGCAGATCGCTCACCATGGGTAATTTCTTGGCCCGCATCTGAGTCGCTATTTGATCCAGTATTTTGCTGCCCGATGCCTGATGTGGTAAGGCCGTAATAATAATGTCATTGCCTTCACGGCTGTACACCGCGCGCATCCGAATACTGCCGTGCCCGGTTTCATAGGCTTTTAAAATATCTGCTCGCGGGGTGATGATTTCAGCCCCGGTGGGGTAATCCGGTGCCGTAATAAATTCACATAAATCGGTCACTTCAGCACTTGGGTTGTCTAATAAATGTAACGTGGCATTGGCCACTTCGACCAGATTATGGGGCGGGATATCGGTGGCCATACCGACCGCAATCCCCGATGCACCATTGAGTAAAACATTGGGCAATCGCGCCGGTAACCAGATCGGTTCGTCCATGGTACCGTCAAAATTGGGCCCCCAGTCCACCGTGCCGTGGGGCAATTCGCTGAGCAGGGTTTTTGCATAGGCAGTCAGTCGCGATTCGGTGTAGCGCATGGCTGCGAACGATTTGGGGTCATCCGCTGAACCAAAATTCCCCTGGCCGTCAATTAAAGGATAGCGGTAAGAAAAATCCTGTGCCATATGCACCATCGCCTCATAACAGGCCGAATCACCATGCGGATGAAACTTACCAATCACATCGCCAATGGTTCTGGCTGATTTTTTATGTTTGGATTGCGCCGACAGACCCAACTCACTCATGGCATAAACAATGCGTCTTTGCACCGGTTTAAGACCATCACCAATAAAAGGCAAAGCCCGGTCCAAAACCACATACATGGAATAATCCAGATAAGCGCGTTCAGCGTACTCGCCCATGGATAACGTTTCAAAATCCATTCATTGTCCCAATCAAAAAAATCAATTTTAACACCACTCAAGTGAATAGGTCATCCCACAAAAATTTAATCTGTTCATTAGACAATGCATTGTGCATAAGAACAGTCTTATTTGTCAGCAATTACCAATTCATTTAAAATTATTGGATAGTCATCGGAGCATACCATGCGGTTTTATATTGTCTTATTCTTAGCATGTGGTCTGTGGTCACCGGTACAGGCACACAATCAAACACCGGTCAACCCATTACCGGATATCAACAATCACCCGGCGGTCACTCAGGCGGTTATCGGCAGTCCACAACCCTTAGCCACCTGGCAACAAATCGCCACCCGTGCCAATAATCCCGAAGCGGCCGAACAAGCCGCCGATGTGGTTTTGAACCATATTCAAAATCTGCCGGCACAATCGGTTTTTGAACCCTTATTAAAACACTGGCAAAAACACCGGCCAATTGCCACCCGTCTCGGTGATGATCATGGCCATGAAGTCGGTGTGTATTTGATTGCCGCCCGTGCTGCCGGTGAACTCAACCGTTTACTGAGCGAACAAACCGAGCGTTACATCTACATGTTGGCTGACAGGCAGCCGCAAAAATTATTCACTGAACTGTCAGACTTATACCAAGCAGCTCACCCGGCCATCATCACCGGTATCAAAGCCGCTTTAACGCATTTGACGCCGCCGCAGCAACAAGCCCTTATCGATCAACAATTGGCCAACCAACAGATCAATAATTTCAGTACCTTATTGGCGGTTACACTCGACAATCCGGCCATTCAAGAAATGATTGTTCACAGTCACAATGCCGATGCCAAAGCGGGTTTAATTAACGCCTGGCTGCATAATCCACCTGCCAGCACCCAATGGTTACAGATCCTGGTTCAGCAGCCCGGCCCCCATCAAATTCGGGCCTTAAGTATTTACCGCAGCCTCCAATTAAACCAACAGGACAAAACATGGCTCGTTTCTTTGCTGGATGACAGCACACTGGGGCGCACAGCTGCCGGCGTACTGGGGCAACAAGCTGACCCCGGATTAGTGGATAACTTATTGGCTGAATGGCAACACAGTCGGTCAGAGCGCCGTTCCGCAAATTTACTGTATGCCTTGTCCAGAAGCCCATTGGGTTTAGAAAAATTAACAACAATGGTGCCACGAAAATCAAATCGATTGACCAGCAACCAACAACAATGGCTCAACAATCAGCTGGGAGGCGAGCATGAAAAATAATCGGTTGATACATTGCTTTTTGTTGATATTGGGTGCGCCATGCCTGCACGCCCAAAATATTATTGATTGGCATGAACAAGGCGGCCCTTTGGCATTGGGCTATCAGGTGCCGATACCGGTTGATGTAGCTGAACCGTTTGATGGTTTTCGGACTTATCAAGGCTTACAGGACCAATTACAAAGCATTGATTTGGATAACCCCTGGATTAACGCCGAACAGGTGGGCTCCACTCATAAACAGCGACCGATTTGGGCCTATGTTTTGGGGGATGAAAATAACCGCTCCCCCTATGGTCAAACGGAAGCGGCGATGATGGTGAACGGCGGTATTCATGCCCGTGAATGGCAGTCACCGGAAACCGTGACCGGCATCATTGAACTGTTTCATCAAAACAGTCATGACCAGGGACTTTATCAATACCTGCTGGAAAACAGCACCATTATCACCATTCCGGTGCTCAATGTAGATGGTTTCTTACAAACCCAACGCTATCCCAAAAGCAACTGGTACAGTGAATCCATTGGCCCCAGAGACGGTCGCATGCGGCGTAAAAATTTACGCAACACCGACGAAACACTCAGCACAAAAAGTGATTACCTGAATGGCGTCGATTTAAACCGCAACAACCCGCCCTATTGGGCCTCCAGCACTTCATCTTCATCCAACAGCACCTCGATTGTCTATCATGGTCCCGCCGCCCAGTCAGAGCCGGAGATTCAAGCCCTGTTAAGCGCGGCTGATTTGGTGGCAGCAAGTCAATTGCGTATCTATACGGATTTACATTCTTTTTCACAGGTGCATTTTGCCAACCGGTCCTTTAATAATGACCTCAATATTCTGCAGTCACGGGTTTTGGCCAATTTCAGCCGCCATCATAAAGCCTTACCCGGTGCCAAAAACTATGTGGACCGATCCAACTTTACCCGACCCGGTTTCGGAATTGGTTCCACCGACGAATATTTTCAAAATACCTATCAAATTCCTGCCTGGACGCTGGAAACTGAACCCTCAAATACCCTGAGTCCCGATGCCCACCCCGAATTACCGGGTTTTTCCGCGGATTATGGTGGAATTGTCACCAACGGTCATTCAGGTTTTATTGTCCCGGACTCGGCAATTCGGCGTATTCGGGAGCAATTGGCGCAATCCTTTGCGGTGGCCTGGTACACCCAGGCAGGTCCGCCGGCCATTATGCAGTACCGCATAATCGATGCCGAAACAGACACCATCGTGATTGATGCTGCCTGGGATCCGGATCGCGATGATGAAAATCTAAGGCAATTTCACCGCCATGTCTTTGCCTTCTTACAACCGGACGGACTTACACCCTTCAGTTACGTTTCAATAAACCCATGCGCCACCGTGATAACAACGGTGAAGTAGCCGATTTACCAGGGCATCATATTTTACTGACCCCCTATGTTCGCCTGAAAATTAACGGTGAAACCGTTGATATGACCTGGCAGAACAGCGACTGGTTGAATCAAAAATCAAGCCATTGGCGGTCTTACGGTTATTATCAGGACGATACCTGGGTCAGTGACTTTCAATTGCCCGAAGATTTATCTTTTGCCGAAAATGATCAGCTTGATTTTGAAATCATCACCCCGGATATGGTCAGACAAAATATTGACAGCAACCCCCAAACGGCTGTCTATTGGGCTGACGGCCGCTGGCAAAACTACGAAGACAGCTTCGGCGAGGCGGCTTTGAACGGTGGTTTTGATAAGCACCTTTCGGTCCCCTTATCAAACAACCCGCCGCATGAGATGGGCTTACCGATCACCGCACATTATTATGACCCGAACCGAAGCGGCGAAGGTTTCAGTCTTGAAATGCTCAATCAAAGCGGTGACTTTTGGCTACATTGGTATACCTATAATCATAACGGCAGTCCGCGCTGGTACGTGGCAGCCGATGGTGCCTTAGCCAGCAATGGTTTAGCCGCCACTACCCTTTACACGGCTAATGGTGGCGTGTTTGGCAGCGATTTCAACCCCGAAGCCATTGAATTGGCTGCCTTTGGTGAAATGGACATTATTTTTGATGATATTGGCGGCTTACAGCAACGCGGTTACAGTAAATACACAGACCCCAATACCGGTGCTGTGTTTCGTTTTGTGATTGAACCCTTTACCCAAGTCGAAGGATATATTAATTCACCGGACAACCCGGAGGATTTTCATGCCGCAGCCCTCACCGGCTCTTGGTTTAATCCGGATCGGACAGGTGAAGGGTTTAACCTGCAAATATTGACCAACAATACGGCAGTCATGCAATGGGGCACTTTTACCCCGGCGGGCGATAAACTATGGATAGCTGCCACCGACGGGCTGATCAGCTACCCCACGGCAGAAACCGTATTGATTGAATTTACAGATGCCTTTATCGCCACTGGCGGCGTGTTTGGACCTGACTTTGACCCCAATGACATTGTCTTAGAACGGTGGGGTACACTGCAGTTTGAACTCAGTTGTGAAGGTGGACACGTCAGCTATGAGGCCATTGATTCTGATTATGGCAGTGGTGACTACCCACTGATGCGCTTAACCGCTTCAGAGCTGAACGCGTATCAGTGTCAGTAAATTTAACCCGAAAATGGATGGCGACATTGATTATATCTATGGCGTTGTTTACCGATTAGATGAATTATTCAGATTAAGCCAATCCTGCGGTTTTAAATAATCATACAGTTTGGCTTCCTGACTGCCGGGTTTTGGTCGGTAATTATAGCGGTAAGACACCTCCGGTGGCAGTGACATCAGGATTGATTCCGTGCGTCCTCCGGATTGCAGTCCAAATAATGTGCCGCGGTCATAAACCAGATTAAATTCCACATAGCGGCCGCGGCGGTACTTCTGGAATTGTTTATGGGTTTCATCGTAGGTGATGTTTTTGCGCTTATTGACGATCGGAATATAGGCTTTGGTATAGGCTTCACCAATGGCCTGGATAAAGGCAAAGGTCTTATCAAATCCCCATGCATTCAAATCATCGAAAAACAAACCACCCACACCACGGGTCTCGCCCCGATGCTTGAGGTAAAAGTAATTATCACACCAGGCTTTAAACCGGGGATAAACATCTTCTCCAAAGGGTTGGCAGGTTTCAAAGGCCACCTGATGCCAGTATCTTATGTCCGTATCGAAGGGGTAATACGGGGTTAAATCAAAACCGCCACCAAACCACCAAAAATCTTTCTCTTGCGACGATTTCGGTACCGTACGAAACACCCGTACATTGGCATGGGAGGTGGGAATAAAGGGGTTATCCGGATGCACCACCAGCGACACGCCGGCGGCTTCAAAACCCTGACCAGCCATCTGCGGGCGCTTCTCGGTGGCCGCCGCCGGCAGTTTGTCACCCCTGACATGAGAAAAATTCACCCCGGCTTGTTCAAATACGCGACCGTTCAACACCCGGGTACGGCCGCCACCGCCATTGTTATGCTGCCATTGATCTTCCTGGAAAGCCCGATCGCCATCTTGCGCACTCAATTGACGACATATACTGTCCTGTAATCGCTTAAAATAGTTAATGACGTCTTGAAATTGGTTTGCATTCATTGTTTTATAAGCAAAAAAACCCATTATAAGCCCAGCGATGCGTTCATTAAACTCAAATTAGCATTGTTATTAAGCGCTTTTGACACTATTTTAGTGAGACACACTTTTCATAATACCGTATGTTTTTATTACTGATTTACGTCTTTGGCGCCTTGTTTTTTTCATTTTTGTGCTCCATCGCAGAGGCTGTTTTACTCAGCATCACGCCCTCATACATGGAAAAGTTAAAACAAACTGAGCCGGTTAAAGCCGAGCGCATTCGCCGGTTACGGTTTATTGAAGTTGATCGTTCACTGGCGGCCATTTTAACCCTCAACACCATTGCCCATACGGTGGGTGCCATTGTCGCCGGCGCCAAAGCCACCTATGTATTTGGCAGCGCCTGGATTGGACTTTTTTCGGCGGTGATGACGGTGATGATTTTGTTTTTTTCTGAAATCATCCCCAAAACAATCGGTGCGGTGTATTGGCAATCCCTGGCCAGCGCCACCGCTTACTTTGTGTCCGGACTCATCAAACTGCTATACCCTTTTATCTGGCTGTCCGAACAAGTCACCCGCCTGATATCCAGAGGTAAAAAACACCATATTTTTAACCGGGATGAATTCTTGGCCATGGCAGGCTTAGGTCGCCGCACCGGTCATATCAATGAACATGAATCACGTATTATTGACAATTTATTTCGACTCAACAGCCTAAAAGCCAAAGACATTATGACCCCGCGGCGGGTGATTGTTAGTTTTGATGAAAATTTGCGGGTGGAAGATGTGTTTGAAGAGATTATGAACACCAACTTTTCACGTTTGCCGGTTTACAGTGAAACTGTGGATGATATCACTGCCTTTGTATTAAAAAACGACGTCCTGATGGCACAGGCCAAAGACGAGAACAAACAACTGAAAGACCTGAAACGGGATTTGTTATGTGTGATAGAAGACACCAGTTTACCGATGCTGCTGGAATCACTCCTGAATGAGCGTCAGCATATTGCCCTGGTGGTGGATGAATATGGTGATACCCGCGGTTTGGTGTCATTGGAAGATCTGGTGGAAACCTTATTGGGTCTGGAAATCATGGATGAAGTGGATCAGGTGCAAAATATGCAAAAATTTGCCCGGGAACAATGGCAAAAGCGGGCTTCTTCTCGGGGTTTATTGGTGGATGAAGATAACAGCACTGTTAACAATGATGCACAAAATAACTCAAAGCAAGACCCACAACAAGCCAACAACAGCGACCAGATAACCCAACAGGATTAGTAAACCATCACGGCCACTAAAACCTAGTGTAGTGTATTGAACTAAT
>CAZLAW010000065.1:0-11528 GCA_964557625.1 uncultured Marinicella sp. | reverse complement strand
AGACTATTTTATCAAATATGGGCGAGTTTGGCTGATTTATGCAAAGGTCTCTATTCATTTTTATATCTATTTCAAAAATGGACCTCCGGGTCAAGCCCGAAGGCGTCGTAATTTAAGTTTTAAGCAAAATGATCAAATCCTGTTTGTTCTAACTCAAGTTGTTGCTCGTTTTCATAAACATGCACACCCGCGCCTGACGCCATATGGCCAATCACCGTACAATCAGCCGGTAACTTGTATTCATCTTCAGGCGAAATGGTAAAGCACAACTGATAATCATCACCACCGGCTAATACATAATTTCGCCAATGCGGATTATTTTTAATGTCCGTATGTACGGGTATTTTTTCCAGATAAATGGTCGCGCCCAATTCGGATGCCTCACAAATATGCCCTAAATCTGCAATTAAGCCATCGGAGACATCAATCATGGCATGGGCATAATTAATCACCGCTTCGGAAACATCAAAACGCGGGACAGGTCGTTTAAGCTGTGCGTCACAATCACTGATTTGACCGGCATTATTCAGTGCAAAGGCCGCCGAACCTAATTCACCGCTGACCACAATCAGATCACCTGCCTGTGCATCGTGGCGTTTTTTGGGTTGTGTGGATAAACCCAGGACGGTAAAACCAATGCTTAACGGCCCTGACGTGGTGTCACCACCAATCAGTTCAGCCGGATACTTTTTGAGTAGTTCAGCAACGCCCCGTTTAAATCCGGATAACCACTGCTCATCAATTTCAGGCAACGTTAAGTTCATCAAGAGCCACTTTGGCCGGGCACACATGGCCGCCATATCACTTAAATTTACCGCCAGCGCTTTGTAGCCGATATCTTCAGGCTTATCCTGTGCAAGAAAATGCCGTCCGGACACCAAGGTGTCGGTGGCAATCACAATTTTTTCACCGATCGGGATTAACTTCGGATCAATGACCGCAGCATCATCACCGATGCCTAAAGCCACTGTTTGGTCCTGACTTTGAACCAGCGTTTGTAGCTGCTTAATGAGCTCAAATTCGTTAATCACACACCCAGTTCATTCGGGCGTGTTTGTGCAGCCACTTGCTTTAACACACCATTAACAAAGCTGTGCCCGCCTTCGGCACCGAATTCTGTGGTGACAATAACGGCTTCATTAATCACCACTTTGAAAGGTGTTTCAATGCTTTGGGACAACTCATAAGCCGCCACCAAAAGTACCGCATATTCCACCGCACCCAAAGAGGCCTTTTCACGGCCTAAATGCGGGTCAATTAAGGCTTCAAGAGCCGTTCGATTGGCCGCTATATAGTGCAAGGCTTTTTCAAAAAACGCCATATCAACTTTTTTAAAATCCTGCTCCTCGATAAACTGCTTAATCACAGAAGACACTGACTCGTCATTATAATGCATCTGGTACAAAGCCTGAACCAGCCGTTTACGGGCCCGATGCTTGCGCGCCAAAGGCTCAGGTAAACGTTTGTTTTTTCTTTTTTCGGTCATTGCCTGTCCTATCCGTAAACGGGGTGTTGCTGGCATAGTTGCGCCACATTTTCTTTTACTTTCATCAGTACGGCATCGTTGTCCATGTCTTCCAGAATATCACACATCCAGTGCGCAATGTCGCGAAAATCCGCCGCATCAAAACCGCGGGTGGTGCCGGCGGGTGTACCAATGCGCAAACCACTGGTCACAAACGGCGATCGCGGGTCATTCGGTACCGCATTTTTATTGACCGTAATATGGGCTTCACCCAAACGGGCTTCCGCGTCTTTTCCGGTGATGTCTTTGTCCACCAGGTCCAATAAAAACAAATGATTTTCAGGTACCCCGGAAACCACTTTAAAGCCGCGATCCATAAACACCTGCGCCATGGCTTGCGCATTTTTGACCACATTGTGTTGGTAGGTTTTAAATTCAGGTTGCAAGGCTTCGTTAAAAGCGGTGGCTTTAGCGGCAATCACATGCATTAAGGGACCACCCTGAATACCCGGAAACACCAATGAATTAAGTTTTTTCTCAATGTCTTTGTTGGCTTTCGCCAAAATAATACCACCCCGCGGACCACGCAAAGTTTTGTGGGTGGTTGAAGTGGTGACATCGGCGATATTGACCGGCGATGGATAAACACCGGCAGCCACCAAACCGGCCACATGGGCCATATCCACCATAAAATAAGCACCCACTTCATCGGCGATGTCTCTAAATTTCTGCCAATCAATGCGTTTTGAATAAGCTGAAAACCCGCCGATAATCATTTTTGGCCGGTGTTTTTGGGCCATCTCGCGAACTTCGGCAAAATCAATCTCACCGGTGGCTTCATCAATGCCGTATTGCACCGCATTATAAAGTTTACCTGACATATTCACCGGTGAACCGTGGGTTAAATGCCCGCCATGTGCCAGAGACATGCCCAAAATGGTATCACCGGGTTCTAATAAGGCCATATAAACCGCCTGATTGGCTTGTGAGCCCGAATGCGGCTGCACATTGGCATAATCTGCATCAAATAATTTTTTCACCCGTTCAATGGCTAAACTTTCAGCCATATCCACATACTCGCAACCACCGTAATAACGGCGTCCGGGATAACCTTCGGCATACTTATTGGTTAATTGAGAGCCCTGGGCTTGCATGACTGCCGGTGAGGTGTAGTTTTCAGAGGCGATTAGCTCGATGTGGTCTTCCTGGCGTTGATTTTCCTGCGCAATGGCTGCCATTAAATCAGGATCGGTTTTATCTAAGGTTTGGGTCTTGCTGAACATAATGATTGTAAGGTGGAAAGTACAAAGTGGCTATTTTCGCATAAGAAGCCATGATAAGCACGCATGTTTCAAAAAGGCTTGGCAATCACCAGATAAATAACCACCAATAAAATAAGCGCCGGAATTTCATTGAAGTAACGGAACCACACATGACTGCGTTTTTGAGTACCATTCACAAACTGACGGTGGATCGCAAAACAGTAATAATGATAGCCAATGAGTGCCACCACCAGCACCATTTTAGCGACAAACCAACCCTGCTGCACATAAGTCCACCATGCAGCACCGGCCAAACTATAGACCAAAAACACCGCCGAAATCACCGTACCCCACAGGGTAAAGCGCATCATCTTCATCAATCTGGCTTGCAAGCCGGTTAACAAGGCTTTGTCACTGTCGGTTTTGGCCATCGCATGGTTGACAAACAACCTGGGCAAATAAAACAAACAGGCAAACCAACTGACCACAAAAAAGAGATGAATAGATTTTATGATTAACATGCACAAACTCGTCTGACATCGGCAAGTGGTATAATGCCTGCTTTTATACAAAACAACAAGCCACGTGACCACAAAATCACCCAAATTTATCATCCAGACCGCTGACGATAAGCGTTCATTTATTCGACGCCACTGGCTGTTGTTTACCTTAATTTTATTGGTGGTGGCGGCATTTTTTTATGGTCGTTATTACGACATTGATGTCCTCAAAGCGTTCAAAGGCCAAAAACAAACCTGGACCGAAATTAACGAGCAACTGAGCGCTGAAAATCGCCAACAATCAATCACCATCAGCCGCTTACAAACTGAACTCAAAGTCAAAGATCAGGCTTTGCAAACCCTAAAATTGGATTTAACAAAGCTCAATGAAGAAAACCTTCAACTCAAAGCCGATGTGGGCTTTTACGAAAATTTACTGAGTCATAAGGACAATATCAAGACGTTACGTGTTTTTGAAGCCCTGGCCAAACCGACAGCCAACTATATTCAACTGAAAATTGTATTGGCACAAAAACTTGAAAAAGCCCGCACCAAATCAGGCACCCTGTCTTTGAACTTATTGGGTATTCGAGATGACAAAGCCCATCAAATCGATCTGATTAAACAGTTTGATTTGGATAATACGTTTTTCTTTAAGTATTTTGAAATTAAGAACTATGCTATCACCTTACCCGATGGTTTCATTCCAACGACACTTTTAGTAGAATTACACAGTGAGGATAATCGTCCAAAAAAGATTACCGAACGTATCGACTGGCAAACCATTTGGCAAACTGATACCGGTTTGCCCAAGACAACCGATACGCCAACAGAAACCCAAACCCAGAAAGGCGCCCATGAATTGGGATAATGACATGTTCACAAAAAAACGCAAACCAGAGAAAACCATGGCTCAAAATAACCAAAAACAATTAGACACCCTCGTTGGTCAAAGCACCCGTTTACAAGGCGATCTGACCTTTAATGGCATGATGCACTTAGATGGCCGGGTTGAAGGCTCCATTATTGCCGAAGATGACAATGACACGCTCACCATCAGTGAAAACGGCACCGTTAAAGGCACCATCAAAGCCGGTAATCTGGTGATTAACGGTACCATTGATGGTGACATCACCGCCACCGGTAAAATCGAAGTGCTCAGTCAGGCCCGTATTACCGGCAATATTCATTATGTCAACATTGAAATGGAAACCGGTTCCCAGGTGAATGGCCAACTGATTTACCAGGGCGGCGAAGTCACCCACATCAATCAACATGATAAAAAAAGCAAAGACCAAAAAAATGAATGACATTACCTTAAGCCCACCGGCGGCCAAAAAAATTAACCAATTGGTTTTAGAAGAAATGAACCCTGATCTTAAATTCAGGGTTTATATCATCGGTGGCGGCTGCTCGGGATTTCAATATGGTTTTGCCTTTGAAGAAGACAGCGAAGATGGCGACATGACCATTGAAACCGAAGGCGTGACCGTGATGATTGATCCCATGAGCTATCCCTATTTGATGGGTTCAACCATTGATTATTTGGAAGACTTACAAGGTGCTCGATTTGTGGTGAATAACCCCAATGCCAAAACCACTTGTGGTTGTGGCAGTTCATTTGCCCTATGAACAGTGACCAGATTTATTTTACCTGGACTGAACTGGATCGTTGCGCCGATATGCGCAACCAAAAAAATCGCATTGAGCAACTTAAAAAAATCAAAACCTGTCATTTTTTACCCGTGTTTGACGGTAAACACCTGTACCCGAACCAACAGCATCCGTTTTACATTTCTGATAAACCCGTTGGCCAGCCCGAAAGAGAAAGTTTTTTAGGCATCCTACACGATGAGCTGTGGTTTAGTTGCGGCTTAACCGCAGAAGAAGCGGCTTACCTGGAACAGCAGCTCAACGGTCAATTTGAATCAGTGCGGGAATATGCCATGGACCTGGATGAAGATTTGGGCCACATCGCTTTGTACTCGCGTGGACTTGATTTATGGCAACGTCAAAAAAAGTATTGTTCAATCTGTGGTGAAATAAATCAAATTGAAAGTGTCGGTCACAAAATGTTGTGTTCCAACGGACACGCCCAATGGCCGCGCATTGAACCGGCCATCATTGTTTTGGTCACCAAAGGCGACCGTTGTTTACTGGGTCGCAAGCACGACTGGAAACCGGGGGTTTACTCAACCCTGGCCGGTTTTGTCGAAGCCGGAGAAACCATTGAAGATGCGGTCTATCGCGAAGTGTATGAAGAATCCAATATCCGGATTAAAAATGTGCGTTATTTCGGCTCTCAGCCCTGGCCGTTTCCGGCGTCTTTAATGCTGGCTTTTCAAGCCGATGGTATTTCAGAAGATATTCGTCTTGATGATGAAATGGAAGACGTTCGGTGGTTTTCCAGGGATGAACTCATTCAATGCCATCAGGACGGCTCCATCATATTAGCCCCCCGCTTCACCGTCGCTAACAGTTTAATCAGCCACTTTGTTGGTCAAGCCTTATAAGCATGCCTGAACTACCTGAAGTTGAAACAACCCGGCGTGGGTTACAACCACTTATTCTGGATAAAACCATCGATCACATTGAAGTCCGTAATCCTCAACTACGCTGGCCAATACCGGATAATATTGGCGACATAACAGGCCAAACAATCACCCACATAAAACGCCGCGGCAAATACCTCATCATTCAATTGGATAACGGCCAGCACCTGATCATCCACTTGGGTATGTCAGGATCACTGTCTGTGCTCGACCAAACCGTGCCTTTAAAAAAGCACGATCATTTTGTGGCTTATCTCAACAATAACCGCGCTTTGCGTTTTCATGACCCGAGACGTTTTGGTTGTATTTTATTGGTATCACACAATCCTGAACAGCATACATTACTGGCCTCATTGGGTCCTGAACCCCTGGGAAATCATTTCACCGGACAATGGCTTAAGCAAACAGCCCAAAAACGCCGGGTGGCGGTGAAAAATTTTATTATGAATGCACAAGTGGTGGTGGGCGTTGGTAACATATATGCCGCTGAAGCCCTGTTTAGAGCCGGCATTCACCCCAAAAGGGATGCCGCACGTATCAGTTTACAACGCTATCAAATACTGGCTGAATCCATTAAAAATGTGTTGTCTGAAGCCATTGATGCCGGTGGCACTACCTTAAGAGATTTCAGCCAAAGTGATGGTAAACCGGGCTATTTCAAACAACAATTAAATGTTTACGGCCGCGATGGCCGGGCTTGTGTTCAGTGTGGTCATCGTATTTACAAAGCCCGCATCTCTCAGCGCAGCAGCTATTATTGTCCGCAATGTCAACATTAGCACCATAACACAACCGCATAATAAAAAACCTTTGTATGAATCGTGAATCGAGTTAAAAAGACTAAAATTCCACCAACCCAAATTTATGCAAAGGTCTCTAATAAGCTGAAACCCAATAATATGTTCCTACACCCCCTGTTTTTTTGTTATTATTCATAAAAAATGACCACAGAAAGGGAATCTTGAATAAAACCTTAAAGCCAATCCTTATCAATGTATTGTTCGCGGCTGTTTATGCCGCGGTTTGTTATGTGGCCTATTATTATTTTGTCCGACCCACCCTGGCGATATGGCCGGCTGCGGGTATGGGTGTGGGCGCCATCATTATTTGGCGCAGCCGCATTGTTCCGGGCATTATGCTGGGCGAATTACTGAATAGTTTGATTATTTATAAGGTTCATCAACAGTTCGGCTGGAATGTGGACACCTTGTACAACGCCCTGTTTTACAGCCTCAATGTGGCGCGCCCTGTGGTGGCCGGGTTTTGGGTACTGCATGCGCTGGGCCATCAGTTACTGCTGGTTAACCTCAAAGCTGTGTTTAAGTTTTTCTTGTTTGCCGCTGTTATTCCGATGGCGGTGACCAGCCTATTGTTTGTTTTATTACTCAATCAAATTGGCTTTTTCACCGACGATAATTTTTTCACTAAAAGTTTTCTCTGGTACCTGGGCGATGTTATGAGCGTGTTGATTTTCACACCGATTCTGCTCACCCTGTTTGCCCAACCCCGATCCTTATGGCGCACCCGCATTGCCAGCCTCACCATTCCGGTGCTGGTGTCGTTTGTGTTGATTTATTTATTGTTTAACTCCTTTCGCCAATTCCAAATTGATCGGGTCAATGAAGGCATTAAGAGCCAACTCAGCGTGTTGGAAACACAATTCAAACATGGTCCGCAAGACATTGATCAATTGCTGGATAATTTACGCAAACAAAGTCCGGTTTACGCGGTCAAGCATTATGTGGTGCGGGTTTACAAAGTGGACAATAATCGTCGTGAATTAATTTATTCCAATAAAGATGTCCGGGTTTCGCGTTTCAAAGATTATGTGCAGGAACAACCCATTCACATCGGCAACACCGAATACATTCTTTTTATTGCGCCGAACAATGACTTATTTCTGGCCAACACCCCGCAAAGTTTGTGGTTAACTTTGCTGGTGGGGATATTTTTTGCCGCTTTTATCACCTTTATTATGTTAATTTTAAGCGGTAAGAACTACACCACCGAACTGTTGGTGGCGGATCGCACCAAAGACCTGAACAAAATCAATGAAAAACTGGAACAAACCAATTTAGATTATAAACGCATCATCGAAAGCCATCCGGTGATTTTCTGGAAGGTGAACATTAAACAGGACCGGATTAAATTTGTCAGCGCTGAAGCCAAATCCTTGTTGGGTTACCCGGTCAAACAATGGTTGTCAGAGCCGCATTTTTTAATGAACAAAATTCATCCCGATGATCTCAGTCGTTTCAAAGAAGCTTTGTTTCAGAAGATATTCAAGCACCAAAACATCACCGTCAGTTACCGAATACGTCACGCCAACGGAGACTATCGGTGGTTTAAAGACACGTTATATTTACCCGAAGACTTTAACAAAAACCATGAAATTATGGGCATGATGGTGGATATCAATGAAGAAAAAACCAGTGCCCAAAAAATCCGCCATCTGGCTTTTCATGACCCACTGACCGACTTACCCAATCGTCAACAGTTACAACAGGTGCTCAATGAGCTAATGCGAAAGGGTCAAGCCACGCAAGAGTTTGGGGCGGTGTTGTTTTTGGACATGGACCGGTTTAAAGTCCTCAATGATGCCCTGGGTCATCATTTTGGTGACCAATTATTACTTAAAATAAGCAACCGTTTAAAATTGTATCAGGATGAGTTTAATCTTATTGCCCGCTTTGGCGGTGATGAATTTGTGCTGGTTACAGAATGCGAATACCAAACCGCCAACGATGCCGCTGTCCAGGTGGTGATGTTGGCCGAAGACATTATTCAAACCCTGGCCAAACCCTATCAAATTGATAACCATCAACACATTTGTACGGTCAGTATTGGGGTGTCGATTTATCCGGATGAAAGCAACACAGTCAATGACATTATTAGACAGGCCGATGTCGCTATGTACCGCTCCAAGGAACAGGGGCGCAATCAGGTCACCATGTACCACCAAAGCATGAAACAGCATAATGACCAAATTCTGTATGTTGAGCAGGTTCTGCGACATGCGGTGAATGAAGATGATTTTATTTTGAAATACCAACCTATGGTGGATACGGATCGGCAGATTGTCAGTTTTGAAGCCTTAATTCGAATTTATCAGGACGGTCGCACCATATATCCCGATGAATTTATTCCGGTGGCCGAAGACACCGATCTGATTCAATCTCTGGGTCGTTGGGTGATTTCAAATGCCTGCTATACCGCCAGTGAATCGAGCCACAATATATCAGTGAACGTCAGCTCTAAACAATTTCACCAACAAGGCTTTATTAAATACATTGAGCAAATTATCAATCAATTCAATATTAAACCGAACAGTTTAACCATCGAACTGACCGAAGGCGTGGTGGTCGGTAATTTCAACGAGATTCAGTACAAGTTTAATCGTTTAAATGATTTAGGGGTCCAAATCGCCATTGATGATTTTGGTACCGGCTACTCCTCTTTACAGTACCTCAGACAATTGCCCATTGATTTTTTGAAAATTGATAAAAGCTTTATTGATGATGTGCTCATCAGCGACAATGCCGAAGTCATTATTCGCACCATCACGTCAATGGCACAAAACCTGAATTTAAAAACCGTGGCAGAAGGTGTCGAGACCGAAGCACAGTTTCAGTTATTAAAAAAATTAGGCTGTGATTACTTTCAGGGCTATTTATTTGGCCGGCCGGGTGACTTACAGACCATAAAAGACACCATTGAGCAATAATCACATGCTCAATCAGCACCAAGCCGCCGCCGTTCGGCACCTGAGCAGTCCTTTGTTGGTTTTATCCGGTGCCGGCTGCGGTAAAACCCGGGTGATTGTCGAAAAAATGCTGTATATCGTGAATAATGGTTTTTGTCAGCACGACAATCTGTATGCCATCACTTTTACCAACAAAGCCGCCCGCGAGATGCAACAACGGCTGGCACAACGCCATCAGCAAGCAGATTTAATTCACATTTCGACCTTTCATGCGCTGGGTCTTCAATTGCTCAAATCAGAAATCAGTCACACCAACTTACACACCGGCTTCAGTATTTTAGACCCATCTGAATGTAATCAAATATTACAGGAATTGGTCCCTAAAGGATTAAAAAAGGAATTAGTTTATGCGCTTCAATGGCAAATTTCCGAATGGAAAAATGCAGGTCTCAAGCCATCGGACGTTCACAGTAAGAATCCCTTGCATCAAGATATTTACCGCCGTTACTTACAATATATGAACAGCATCAATGCGGTTGATTTTGATGATTTAATTGCCCAAAGCTTGTGGTTACTGCAACAGAATGCAGCGGTCAAACACCGGTGGCAAAACAAGGTCGCTTATCTATTGGTTGATGAATACCAGGACACCAATGCCTGCCAGTATCAACTGATTAAAACCCTCACCGCACAGCACCGTGGACTGACTTGTGTGGGTGATGACGATCAGTCTATTTACGGCTGGCGCGGGGCGCGGCCTGAAAACTTACAGCTTCTGTCGACTGACTTTGAAGACCTTAAAGTCATTAAATTAGAGCAGAATTACCGTTCCACCGGCACCATTTTAAAAGCCGCTGATGCGGTGGTACAAAACAACCCCCACCCTTTTGTCAAAACCATTTGGAGCGATTTAGGCACAGGTGAATTGATTGATGTACGGGCTTACGAATCAGCGGAACAAGAAGCCGAACAGATTGCCACTGAGATTCAGTTCGCACTCACCCACAACCACCATACGGCTTTGGACTATGGTATTTTGTATCGCTCTAACCGACAGGCACGCATCATTGAACAGGCATTGCGGCAACGACACATTCCCTACCATATTTCAGGTGGTCGTTCATTTTTTGATTATGCAGAAATCAAAGACCTGATGGCATACCTGCGCTTACTGACCAACCCGCAAGACAACGCGGCTTTTTTGCGTATTATCAACACCCCGCGACGAGGCATTGGTATGCAAACTGTTAAACACATCGCCGAACTTGCGGGGCAGGCAAACAAACCCTTTCTAACCTTTATCACACAAGCCAGACTGGACCATTATTTTGATGCCAGAGTGGTTCATAAACTGCAGGCTTTCCAGCAAATGATGACTGATTTGATGCAATCATCACAATCCGCTGACCGACTCTTTAACAAGCTCATCAACCACATCGACTACCTCAACTGGGTTCAGCATAACGCCGCCAATCAGGCCGCTAAGATTAATAAACGTAAACTCATCACCGATTTTATCCGTTGGGTGGATGCCCTGTGCGCCCATAAACATGTTTCACTTAACGATCTGGTCGGCTTTCTCAGCTTACAAAATGAACCAGATGATGAGAATAAAGCAGGTGTGGCTTTAATGACCTTACATGCGGCCAAAGGTTTGGAGTTTCAGCGGGTCTATATGATTGGCGTTGAAGAAGGCCTGTTACCACATGCCAACAGCCTCGAAGAAGCCGAAGACAAAACCATCGCACTGGCCGAAGAACGTCGCCTCATGTATGTGGGCATGACCCGCGCTCAACAAAAGCTGAACATCAGTTACGTCACCCAACGCAAAGCACGCCGGGACACAGAACGCCCGCTGTCCGGACCCAGTCGATTTATCGCCGAAATACCCCAAGAATTTATCATCACACCTGAAAGTCAAGCCCATAAAACCAAAACCAAACAAAACTTCGCCGCCCTCAAAGCCGGACTTAAGCCATAAAAAGGTGTGTCCTTGGGACTTCATTCACTTTTGTTCCCGACAAAAGTGAAAGCGGCCGCGGCGAA
>CAZLAW010000064.1:0-11529 GCA_964557625.1 uncultured Marinicella sp. | reverse complement strand
GAACCACACGCAAAACTGACACGTACAATTGCAGCCGTCAAAGAACAAAAAGCTGCTTAACTAAATACTTTTTTGGAGAATTAAAATGGCCGTATCAAAAGATGATATTTTAGAAACTATCTCAGCAATGAGTGTTATGGAAGTTGTTGAGTTAATCGAAGCAATGGAAGAAAAATTTGGTGTATCAGCCGCTGCCGCTGTTGCTGCTGCCCCGGCTGCTGCCGGCGGTGAAGCAGAAGCCGCTGCTGAGCAAACTGAATTTGACGTTATCTTAAGTAGCTTCGGCGACAAGAAAGTCGGTGTGATTAAAGCCGTTCGCGGTATCACCGGCCTGGGCTTGAAAGAAGCCAAAGAATTGGTAGAAGGCGCACCGGCACCTGTTAAAGAAGGTGTTGAGAAAGCTGAAGCCGAAGAAATCAAAAAACAACTTGAAGAAGCCGGTGCTTCTGTTGAGTTGAAATAATTACGTAACGTAATAAGATAAACCTAAAGGCTGGCATTTGATGCCGGCCTTTAGTCGCTTGAAAAATACCTGAAATTGTCCGGTCATTTTCAAGTGTCGTAGAGTTTAAATCGATGCGGCTTTTAAGCGGCATCACATGGTGAAGGTGATTAGAGCGATGGGTTATACATTTACTGAGAAGAAAAGAATCAGAAAGGATTTCAGTAGTACGTCTGCGGTGTTGGATGTCCCTTACTTACTGGATACACAAATCAAATCATACAATGCTTTTTTGGGTGAAAATGATCAGGGCCTCAATGGATTGAATGATGCTTTGAATTCCATTTTTCCGATTGAAAGCTATTCGGGGTTTGCAAAATTAGAATACGTCAGCGTCTCAGTTGAAGACCCTGAGTTCGACGTGTTGGAATGTAAATTACGCGGTATGACCTATGCGGCTTCAATCCGTGCAGTGATTCAGTTGGTGATTTACGATAAGGACAAAAGTACCAAGAAAAAGAAAAAAGTTAAATACGTTGAAGAACAAAATGTTTACCTTGGTGATTTGCCGTTAATGACTGAAACCGGTACTTTCGTTATCAATGGTACTGAGCGAGTCATCGTTAATCAGTTGCACCGTTCACCGGGTGTGTTTTTTGACCACGATAAAGGCAAAACCCATTCTTCGGGTAAAATTTTGTATTCGGCACGGGTGATTCCTTACCGTGGTTCCTGGCTGGATATGGAGTTCGACGCCAAGGACAGCGTGTTTGTGCGAATTGATCGTCGCCGTAAATTACCGGCTTCGATTTTACTGCGTGCTTTGGGCTTTAATGATGAACAGATTTTAGAGCAGTTTTTTGAGATTATCCCCATCACCCTCAATAAAACCAATGCCAAAATGAAACTGGTGCCTGAATACATCAAAGGCGATACCTTTGATTTTGACATTAAAGACGGTAAAGACGTGATTGTTGAAGCCGGTCGTCGTATCACCGCACGCCATGAACGCAAACTGAAAAAATCGGGCTTAAGCACATTAACCCTGGAAGATTCTTATCTCATTGATAAGATTTTGGCCAAAAACATCATCGACAAAGAAACCGGTGAAATTTTGTTTCCAGCCAACACGGAAATCACCGAAGATGTGTTGGAAAAATTACGCGATGCCGGGATTAAATCCATTGATATATTGTTGATCAATGATTTGGATCGCGGACCTTATATGTCCAACACCTTAAACATTGATCCAACCACCACCCCGGAAGAAGCGCTGATTGAGATTTATCGCATGATGCGTCCGGGTGAGCCGCCCACTGAAGATGCGGCGCGGTCGTTGTTTGAAGGCTTGTTCTTTACGCCGGAGCGCTATGACTTATCGGCCGTTGGTCGGATGAAATTTAATATGCGTCTGGGTCGAGAGGAGTCTGAAGGTGAAGGCACATTGTCTAATGAAGACATTGTCGATGTGATGCGTGAGTTGGTCAATATCCGCAATGGTAAAGGCCATGTGGATGACATTGATCACTTGGGCAATCGCCGTGTTCGTTCGGTTGGTGAAATGGCAGAAAACGTTTTCCGTATCGGTTTGGTACGGGTTCAGCGCGCCGTTAAAGAACGTTTAACTGTGGCCGAATCAGAAGGTTTAACGCCGCAAGATTTAATCAACGCCAAACCGATTTCAGCGTCGATTAAGGAATTCTTTGGTTCGAACCAGTTGTCTCAGTTTATGGACCAAAACAACCCCTTATCTGAGATCACCCATAAACGCCGTGTTTCGGCACTGGGACCAGGTGGTTTGACCCGTGAACGGGCCGGTTTTGAAGTGCGGGACGTGCATCCGACGCATTATGGTCGTTTGTGTCCGATCGAAACCCCTGAGGGTCCGAACATTGGTTTGATTAACTCATTGGCTGTGTATGCCCGCACCAATGATTACGGTTTTTTGGAAACGCCATACCGAAAAGTTAAAAACGGTAAAGTGACCGACGAAATCGTTTACTTATCCGCAATTCAGGATTCTGATAATCCAATTGCACAAAACAGTGCTAAATTAAACAAGGACGGCTCATTTGCCGATGAATTTGTTTTATGTCGTCACAAAGGTGAGGTGGTGCTCAAACCGGCCGAAGAAATTAACTACATGGATGTGTCGGAGAAACAAATTGTTTCGGTGGCTGCGGCCCTGATTCCGTTTTTGGAGCACGATGATGCCAACCGTGCCTTGATGGGTTCAAACATGCAACGTCAGGCGGTGCCTACATTGCGTGCTCAAAAACCATTGGTAGGAACCGGTATGGAACGCACTGTGTCCCGTGATTCGGGCGTGACCGTGATTGCCAAACGTGGTGGCATTGTTGAAATGGCAGATGCGTCACGTATCGTGGTCCGGGTTGATGCCGATGAAACCGAAGACCGGGATCCGGGTGTGGATATTTATAATCTGATTAAATACATGCGCTCGAACCAAAACACCTGTGTCAACCAACGTCCCATTGTTAAAGTGGGTGACGTGATTGAAGCCGGTGATACCCTGGCTGACGGTCCGTCAACGGATTTGGGTGAATTGGCCCTGGGTCAAAATATGAAAGTGGCCTTTATGCCCTGGAATGGTTATAACTTCGAGGACTCGATTCTGATTTCTGAGCGTGTGGTTAAGCAAGATCGTTTGACCACCATTCATATTGAAGAATTAACCTGTATCGCCCGTGATACCAAATTGGGACCGGAAGAAATTTCTTCAGATATTCCCAATATCAGTGAACATGCACTCACCAAATTGGATGATTCAGGGATTGTGTATGTGGGTGCTGAGGTTAATGCCGGTGATATTCTGGTGGGTAAAGTGACCCCCAAAGGTGAGACTCAGTTAACGCCGGAAGAAAAATTGCTGCGTGCCATTTTCGGTGAAAAAGCCCTGGATGTGAAAGATTCCTCCTTACGGGTTAAGTCCGGTATGAGCGGTACCGTGGTGGATGTTCAGGTCTATACCCGTGAAGGGATTGAAAAAGGCTCACGTGCCGAACGCATTGAGCAAGAGGAAATTGAAAAAGTCCGCAAAGACATGGACGATCAGTTCCGCATTATGCGTACGGTTATCCACCAGCGCATTAAAGAGCTGTTGATTGGGGCTGAAGTGGTGAAAGCCCCCGGCGTTAAGAAAGGCGCTAAGCTGGATGAGGCTTACTTTGATGGTCTGGAAACTGACCAGTGGTTTGACATCAAACCCAAAGACAATAAGCTGGCAGAGCAAATGGACCGTTTTGCCGACCAAATCAAAGAACAGCGTAAAATTTTCGATAAGAAATTTGAAGAGAAAAAAGCCAAAATTGTTCGTGGCGATGATTTAGCACCCGGTGTGCTGAAAATGGTTAAAGTTTATTTAGCCGTTAAACGCCGTATTCAGCCCGGTGACAAAATGGCCGGTCGTCACGGTAACAAAGGTGTGATTTCCATGATTGTGCCGGAAGAGGATATGCCGTTTGATGCCGATGGCCGTCCGGTGGATATTTGTTTAAATCCGCTGGGTGTTCCGTCCCGGATGAACATCGGACAGATTCTGGAAGTGCATCTTGGTTTGGCGGCCCGTGGTTTGGGTTATCAGATTGAAAAAATGCTGGAAGACAATGTCACCATGGCCAAACTTAAAGAGTTTTTAACCGAAATTTATAATGTCGATGAGCCAGGTCAGGTCAGCTTCAGCAGTTTCAATAAAGATGAAATGCTTGAATTGGCGCATAACTTAAAAGAAGGTGTGCCGATGGCGTCACCGGTTTTCGATGGTGCCAAAGAAGAGCATATTAGAAAATTACTGAAAATGGCCGGATTGCCGGAAGACGGACAAACCATTTTGTTTGACGGTCGCACCGGTAAACAATTTGACCGGCCTGTTACCGTGGGTTACATGTACATGTTGAAACTGAATCATTTGATTGATGACAAGATGCATGCCCGTTCTACCGGACCTTATTCACTGGTCACGCAACAACCTTTGGGTGGTAAAGCCCAGTTTGGTGGTCAGCGTTTTGGTGAGATGGAAGTGTGGGCCTTAGAGGCTTACGGAGCGGCTTACACCTTACAGGAAATGTTAACGGTTAAGTCCGATGATGTGCAAGGTCGTAACCAAACCTATAAAAACATTGTTGACGGTAACCATAAGAATGTTTCAGGTGTGCCTGAATCCTTTAACGTATTGGTCAAGGAGGTCAGAGCCCTTGGTTTGAATATGGAATTGGAAAACGAATAAGCCAGGAGAAACAGATGAAAGATTTAATTAAGTTATTTAATCCCAAAAAAGAAGTCCAAGACTTTAATGCCATTAAAGTTTCTCTGGCACCACCGGAATTGATTCGGTCGTGGTCTTATGGTGAGGTCAAAAAACCCGAAACCATTAACTACCGAACCTTTAAGCCCGAACGGGATGGTTTGTTCTGTTCTGCGGTCTTTGGTCCGGTTAAAGACTATGAGTGTCAATGCGGTAAATACAAACGCATGAAACACCGTGGTGTGGTGTGTGAAAAATGTGGTACCGAAGTTACTTTGGCCAAAGTGCGCCGTGAGCGCATGGGACATATCGAATTGGCCAGCCCGGTGGCGCATATTTGGTTCTTAAAATCATTGCCATCACGCATCGGTTTGATGCTGGACATGACGTTACGAGAAATCGAACGTATTTTATATTTTGAATCCTTTGTGGTCACCGATCCGGGTATGACCGAACTGGAAAAAGGCCAGTTACTCACCGATGAGCAATACGGTGAAGCGATTGAAAACTATGGCGACGAATTTAAAGCCCTGATGGGGGCCGAAGCCGTTTATGAGTTGCTGTCGGAAATTGATATCAATGCGGAATTGGTGAAATTACACGAAGACATTAACTCCACCAAATCTGCTACCAAAATTAAGCGACTTTCAAAGCGTATCGCCTTGTATGATGCCTTTAACAAATCAGGTAATAAGCCCGAGCACATGATTTTAACCGTGTTGCCGATTTTACCGCCTGATTTACGTCCTCTGGTGCCTTTGGATGGTGGCCGATTTGCCACTTCCGACTTGAATGACTTATACCGCCGCGTGATTAACCGTAATAACCGTTTGAAACGCTTATTGGAATTACACGCACCGGATATTATCGTGCGCAATGAAAAGCGCATGTTGCAGGAATCTGTTGATGCCTTGTTAGACAATGGTCGCCGTGGTCGGGCCGTGACCGGTAGTAACCGCCGTCCGTTGAAATCATTGGCTGACATGATTAAAGGTAAACAGGGTCGTTTCCGTCAGAACCTGCTGGGTAAACGGGTGGATTATTCCGGTCGTTCGGTGATTGTGGTGGGGCCGACTTTACGCCTGCACCAATGTGGATTGCCGAAAAAAATGGCGCTGGAGTTGTTTAAGCCGTTCATTTTAGGCCGTTTGTTAAAGGATGGCTTTGTGTCCACCATTAAAGCCGCCAAACGTGCCATTGAAGCTGAAGTGCCTGAAGTGTGGGATATTCTGGATCATGTGATTCGTGAGCATCCGATTCTGTTAAACCGGGCGCCGACCTTACACAGATTGGGTATTCAGGCTTTTGAGCCGGTGTTGATTGAAGGTAAAGCGATTCAGTTACATCCGTTGGTTTGTACCGCCTTTAATGCCGACTTTGACGGTGACCAAATGGCGGTTCATGTGCCTTTGTCCATCGAAGCGCAATTAGAAGCCCGTACCCTGATGATGTCCACCAATAACATCTTATCACCGGCTTCCGGTGAACCGATTATTGTGCCATCTCAGGACGTGGTGTTGGGTTTGTATTACATGACCCGTTCACTGGTGAACGAAAAAGGCGAGGGCATGATTTTCTCCGATATGGGTGAAGTCAATCGCGCCTACCAAAATGGTCATGTGTCCTTACAAGCCAATATTAAAGTGCGTTTAACCACCACAGATGACCAGGGTGAAGAACACACCAATTTACTTGAAACAACCGTTGGACGGGCCATTTTGGCTGACATATTACCGGCCGGATTGAGTTTTGATTACATTAATCAAACCCTCAATAAAAAAGCCATTTCAGCGTTACTGAACGCCTGTTACCGTCAGTTAGGCACCAAAGCCACCGTTATTTTTGCCGATCAGTTGATGTACACTGGTTTCCGTTACTCCACCATTGCCGGTATTTCTATTGGTGTTACTGATTTAATTATTCCTGATGCCAAGAAAGACATTCTGGAAGCGGCGGATAAAGAAGTGCTGAAAATTCAGGAGCAATACACCTCAGGTTTAGTGACTGCCGGTGAGCGCTATAATAAAGTGGTGGATATCTGGTCCAAAGCCAATGAAGAAGTGGCGGCGGCGATGATGGAAGTCATTGGTAAGGAAGAGGTCAAAGACAAAGACGGTAATATTGTTGAGCAAGATTCCATGAACTCGGTCTTTATCATGGCGGACTCCGGTGCACGGGGTTCACAGGCGCAAATGCGGCAATTGGCCGGTATGCGCGGATTGATGGCAAAACCGGATGGTTCGATTATTGAATCACCGATTAAAGCCAACTTCCGTGAAGGATTGGATGTGATGCAATACTTCTCATCGACTCACGGAGCGCGGAAAGGTTTGGCCGATACTGCTTTGAAAACCGCGAATTCAGGTTACTTGACCCGCCGATTGGTGGATGTGGCGCAAGATGTGGTGATTACCGAAGTGGATTGCGGCACCATGAACGGCTTTGACTTATCGCCGATTGTCGATGGGGGTGAAGTGATTGAAACACTGGCCGATCGCGTATTGGGTCGGGTGGTGGCCGAAGATGTGTTAAATCATCAGGATAAAGTGGTGATTGAAGCCGGCACCATGATCAGTGAAGACCTGGTTGATATGATTGAAGAAGAAGGTCTGGATAAGATTAAAGTCCGTTCTCCGATCACCTGTGAAACTGAATTTGGTATTTGTGCGCAATGTTATGGTCGTGATTTGTCCCGCGGTCACCGGGTTAATATCGGTGAAGCGGTGGGTGTGATGGCGGCCCAGAGTATCGGTGAGCCGGGTACTCAGTTAACCATGCGGACTTTCCACATCGGTGGTGCGGCCACCAAAACCACCGCGTCTGATAATGTGGAAATCAATTCATCCGGTACCATTCGCATGCACAATATTAAGTACGTGACCAATGCCGAGAAGAAACTGGTGGCGATTTCCCGTTCCGGTGAGATTTCGGTGATTGATGAATCCGGTAAAGAAAAAGAGCGCTATAAAGTGCCTTACGGTGCCGTGATTCATGTCAAAGACAAAGCCAAGGTTAAAGCCGGTGATGTGATTATTAACTGGGACCCGCACACCCATCCGATTGTGTCGGAAGTGGCTGGTCGGGTTGTGCTCAGTGACTTTAAAGAAGGTGTGACGGTTGAAGAAAAACTCGATGAGCTGACCGGTTTAACCAGCTTTATTATCACTGATCCGAAGCAACGTGGTCAGTCCGGTAAAGACTTGCGACCGATGGTGCGTATCGAGGATAAGAAAGGCAAACCGGTCATTATTCCGGGCACCGACATGCCGGCACAGTATTTATTGCCCCCGGGTGCGGTTGTCAATATTCGTGACGGACAGGAAGTATCTGTTGGTGATTTCTTAGCCAGAATACCGCAGGCTTCATCGAAGACCCGTGATATCACCGGTGGTCTGCCGCGGGTGGCCGACTTGTTTGAAGCCCGTAAACCGAAAGATCCGGCGATTCAGGCGGAAGCCAGCGGTGTGGTCAGTTTTGGTAAAGACACCAAAGGTAAGAACCGGTTGGTCATCAGTCAATCCAACGGTGAAAAAGTTGAGACGTTAATTCCAAAATGGCGCCAAATCATCGTCTTTGAAGGCGAGCATGTTGAAAAAGGTGATATTGTGGTTGAAGGTGAACCGAATCCGCATGACATCTTGCGTTTGCAAGGGGTGGCAGCTTTGGCGGCTTACCTGGTGAATGAAATTCAGGACGTGTACCGATTGCAAGGGGTGAAAATTAACGATAAGCACATTGAGTGTATTATTCGTCAAATGTTGCGTAAGGTTGAAATTGTGGAACCGGGTGACACCGATTACTTACAGACCACCCAGTTATCCTATAAAGAAGTGATGGCAACCAACCGTGAAATTCTCAAAAAAGACGGAATCCCGGCTGAGTTTGAGATGTTACTATTGGGAATCACCAAAGCTTCATTAGCCACTGAGTCGTTTATTTCTGCGGCATCGTTCCAGGAGACCACACGGGTGTTAACTGAAGCTTCGGTGAAAGGCACCCGCGATGAATTGCGCGGCTTGAAAGAAAATGTGATTGTCGGACGCTTAATTCCGGCCGGTACCGGCTTGAGTTACCATCTGAAGCAATCGCAAACCAAAGAAGCGGAATTGCAGTCTGAATTACAGGCGATGGTCGATGATGCCGAGACTGAAATTAAAGATGAAACTGAAGCGGCTTTAATTGACGAATTACGCCAAGCCGCAGATGAGAAATCTGAGCAATCAGATGAGGACTAAATGGTCATAAATTGAGCCTAAACTCAGTGAACAGAAAAATCAAAATCTGTTCTTGACTATTGAGGGGTAAAAAACTAAAATCCCCGTTCTTTGATGCGACAGGCTGATTTTTAATCGGCCTGTCGTTTATTTCTGGAGGTCTTTAAAATGTTTAAACGCCTCTTCAATCAGGTAAATTTTGTATATGGCAACAGTAAATCAATTGGTTCGAAAACCAAGAAAAGACAACATTGAAAAAACAAATGTGCCCGCGCTGGAAGGCTGTCCTCAAAAACGAGGTGTTTGTGCGCGTGTGTACACCACAACGCCGAAAAAACCGAACTCGGCTTTACGTAAAGTGGCGCGTGTCAGATTAACTAATGGCTATGAGGTAACCTGCTACATCGGCGGTGAAGGACATAATTTACAAGAACACTCTATCGTGCTGATTCGGGGTGGTCGTGTAAAGGACTTACCCGGTGTGCGTTATCACATTGTTCGCGGTGCACTTGATACCGCCGGCGTGAATGAACGCCGTCAAGGCCGTTCCAAATACGGTGCTAAACGCCCTAAATAATCAGTAGGTTTAAAACATGTCAAGAAAAAGAAGTAATTTTAAGCGCGAAGTGTTGCCGGATCCCAAACACGGCAGTGAGTTGATCAGTAAATACATTAACATGGTCATGAAAAGCGGTAAAAAAGCCGTGGCCGAGAAAATCGTTTACGGTGCCATGGAGCAGGTCGCAGAGAAGGAAAAAGGCGACATTGTTGAAATCACCGAACGCGCTTTGGAAAAAGTGAAGCCCATGGTCGAGGTGAAGTCTCGTCGTGTGGGTGGTGCCACTTACCAGGTGCCGGTTGAAGTGCGCCCCAGCCGCCAAATGGCGCTGGCCATGCGTTGGATGATTGATGCTGCGCGTAAGCGTGGTGAATCCACCATGCCGGCCAGATTAGCCGGTGAAATGCTGGACGCCTTGCATGATCGCGGTGCGGCCATGAAACGACGTGAAGAAGTGCACAAAATGGCTGAAGCCAATAAAGCGTTTGCGCACTACCGTTGGTAATTGGTTTAGGATTAGGATATTGAAGTGGGTCGTGATACAAACATTACAAAGTACCGTAACATCGGTATTATGGCCCATATTGATGCCGGTAAAACCACCACCACAGAACGGATTCTGTTTTATACCGGTATTTCGCATAAATTAGGCGAAACCCATGACGGTAATGCGGTCATGGATTGGATGGAGCAAGAGCAGGAGCGGGGTATCACCATTACCTCTGCCGCCACCACCTGTTTCTGGCAGGGTATGGATGGCCAATTTGACAAGCACCGCATCAATATAATTGACACGCCGGGGCACGTTGATTTCACCATTGAGGTGGAGCGCTCGTTAAGGGTTTTAGATGGTGCGGTGGCAGTGTTTTGTGCGGTGGGCGGTGTTGAGCCGCAATCAGAAACCGTGTGGCGACAAGCGGATAAATACAAGGTGCCACGGTTGGCATTTGTCAACAAAATGGACCGCACCGGCGCCGATTTTAACCGTGTGGTTGAACAAATAAAAAACCGATTGGGAGCCAGGGCCGTGCCTGTTCAGTTGCCGATTGGTGCTGAAGACAGCTTTCAGGGTGTTGTCGATTTGTTAAGGATGAAGGCGGTTTATTGGGATGACAGTGACATGGGCGTCACGTTTGAATTAAAAGACATTCCTGCAGAGATGCAGGATGCCGCCCAAGCAGCCCGGGAGTTGGTATTAGAAGCTGCGGCAGAAGCCAACGAAGGTCTGATGGACAAATACCTTGAGTCCGGTGAATTGACCTATGACGAGATCATCGCCGGCTTAAGAAAAGGAACCATAGATAACGAAATCGTGTGTTGTATGTGTGGCAGCGCTTTTAAAAACAAAGGCGTGCAGGCGATGTTGGATAAAGTTATAGAAATTATGCCGGCACCCACGGATGTGCCCGCCATCACCGGTATTTTGCCCGATGGTGAACCCGGCGAACGACACCCGACTGACGATGACCCATTTGCGGCCTTGGCTTTTAAGATTGCCACCGATCCTTTTGTGGGCAGCCTGGTGTTTTTTCGGGTGTACTCCGGAGTACTTAAGTCCGGTGATACCGTTTATAACCCAATTAAAGAACGCAAGGAGCGTATTGGTCGTTTGCTGCAAATGCATGCCAACAGCCGGGAAGAAGTTCAGGAAGTTCGTGCTGGTGATATTGCGGCTGCGGTCGGCCTAAAAGACGTGGGTACCGGTGAAACCCTGTGTGATGTGAATGAAATTATCACCCTGGAGCAAATGGAATTTCCGGAGCCGGTGATTGCGGTGGCGGTGGAACCCAAAACCACCGGTGACCAGGAGAAAATGGCTTCGGCCTTGAGTAAGTTGGCCCTTGAAGATCCCTCCTTCAAGGTGGCCACGGATGAAGAATCCGCCCAAACCATTATTTCGGGCATGGGTGAATTGCATCTGGAGATTATTGTTGATCGTTTGCTGCGCGAGTTCAAGGTGGCGGCCAATGTGGGTAATCCGCAAGTGGCCTACCGTGAAACAGTGACAAAAGTTGATGAACAAGAGGGCAAGTTTGTGAAACAATCCGGC
>CAZLAW010000063.1:0-11566 GCA_964557625.1 uncultured Marinicella sp. | reverse complement strand
GTGACAAACGAGAGTCACCGATGGCGTATTATCCACATTGCTGCGGGCCTTGTCCACCGTCATTTTTTATTTCTCCGCGATAACATGTTTAACATAAGGTACGGTAATTTTACGTTTATCTCGCAGTGACCGGGCCGATAATTTTTGCAGTAATTCATGTAATGACGCATAGTCTGTGGCGTAATGAGCCGCAATGTACCTAAACACAGACTCGTCAATGGGTATGCCCTGCTTTTTAAATTGCCGCTGAAGCAGTTGCATGGCCTGCTCTCCTTTCAGCACCGATAATTCCAAAGTTAAACCCGATTGTAACCGTGAACGTAAATCTGGTAATTGCCAATCGGCATGACGGGGCGAAATTTGTGCAGCCACCAGCAAAGGTATGCGTTCTGCGCGACAGATATTAAAGAGATTAAACAAATGTCGCTCCCCCATCTGATTTCCCGCAATTAAATGCAGGTCATCAAAGGACACATAAGACCACTGCGGCTGAATCATGTCTGTTAGGTCAGTTTCTTTTAATAACCCGGCAGAAAATAAAACGCCCTGATCTCCGCACTGTTGCCGCTGTAAACTGTATGCAGACAGCAAATGACTTTTACCGCAACAGGGTGCACCCCACAAATAACAAAAAGGCGGCAAATCCGCATAATTTTTCAAGTAATTGACCACATCTTGTTGACCGATAAAATCAGCAAAATCGGCAGACTCTGTGGCTTGTAATTGTAAAGGTAGTTGTGGCTTAATCATCCGTAGTCTTGACATGACTGGACGTGACAGGATGACCATAGAGCTCGCTGTTAACATATTTTTGGTGGGCATGACGCAACATCACCATAACCACCGCTGCCAATGGCAGTCCCAACAACACACCGACAAACCCAAACAGCTGCCCACCAGCCAATACCGCAAAAATAACCGCCACCGGATGCAAACCGATTTTATCACCCACCAGCCAGGGGGTCAGCACCATGCCCTCCAGCAACTGACCAACACCAAAAATAATCAACACATAAACCACATGAATTAAATCACCAAACTGGACCAGCGCGGCAACAACACCACCAATTAAACCGGTAATGGCTCCCAAATAAGGCACAAATGACACCAGACCGGCGCCCATACCAATCAACAAAGCCAAATCAATACCCACAATCCACAAACCAATGGTATAAATAATACCCAAGGCGAGCATCACACTCAATTGCCCGCGTAAAAAGGCACTGAGGACTGTATTTGACTCTTGGGTAATGGTGTGAACCGTGTTGTAATAACGACGGGGAATCAATTCTCCGACCCGTGGCGTGATGATGTCCCAATCTCGCAACAAATAAAAGAACACCACAGGAATCAACAATAAATTCATCACCCAGTTCAAAACCACCATACCACTTTTGGTCACTGAACTCAGCACCGTTTGGGCAATACCACCGGCACTTTCCCAGTGTTCTTTGAGTAAGGCACTTAACTGACCGGTGTCAAACAAATCAATTTCCAGACCGAATTGCGATTGTAACCAGGGATTGATGTTGTCTTTAAGCCAATTTACATAAACCGGTAAATTTTTAATCAGATAACTGATTTGTCTTTCTAAGGCTGGGATTAATATCAAAGCCACAGTCACCATCAATACACTGATTAACAAAAACACCACCACAACTGCCAGTGTGCGACTGATTTTCCAGGATTCAAGTTTATCCGCCAACGGATCAAACAAATAAGCAAATAAGGCAGCAATTGCAAAGGGTGCGAGGATCGGCGACAATAAATACACCAGATAACCCACGACCAACACCAGAACCAATAAATAAATTTGTCGAATGAGTTGTGTTTGCATCAAGTTCTCTCTTGTTTAAATTGTTGTTTTATTCTAAAACCAAGCCAAATATAATGCAGGCCGCTGATAAGCGTAAAGATCGCCACCAACACAAACAGCCACTGATTTAATTGAGTCAGGTTATACAAACCACTTAAACTGACCAATAAAGTCAAAATCAGCAATATCTGTAAGGCTGTGTTGACCTTACTTACCATCGTCGGTGTGGCGGCTTTTAACCGACCCACAAAAAAATTAACATAAGTGGTGCCCAATACAATCACCACATCGCGACCGACAATCAGTAAAAACAGCCACCAGGGAAAATGCCCCTGATAAACGAACACACTGAAACAACACAACATCATCAGTTTGTCCGCCAGAGGATCTAAAATACTCCCCAGGCGTCCTTCCCAACCAAATCGCTTGGCCAAAAATCCATCCACACCGTCTGAAGCGCCGGCCACCAGGGCCAAAATTAACGCGCCGGTATACTGTTTTTGCAACATCAACCAAACCAGCGGAATTAACGACAGCATCCGGGTAATGGTGATGGCATTGGGCAAATGGCGTAAATAGCTCATGGCTGCCAACGGAAAACGGTTTTATTCGCCATCCCTAAAGGCATGTGTTGCAACAAACCGTCTTTAGATAACACTTTAATAAAAGCATCACGATCAACGCGGGTATTTAATTGTAACTGCACACTATTTTGGCCATAGGCGGTGGCATGAAAATCTTTAATCAGCGGCTGATTCTGCAAATACTGCCATAACTGGAGTATTGAGGCGGCACCATTGATATCATTAACAATGATTGCCAGTGTGAATGCCCCGAATTCAGCGGCATCAATACGGTGGCCGTCCGCCAAACGCTGTTGAATGGACGTGGCTAACAAGTCAAATCCATTGGCCATATTCACAAACTGCCGGTTCTCAATATGGACTTCACTTTCAGGCGACTCAAATAGCCCCGCTCGGTAAGACTGACCACTGCCATAATCTCTTAATTTAACCAATAACACCTGATCCGGCTGATAATCCTGAAAAACCCGGTCCACCAAATCCGGATTAAGGTAACTGACATCTTCCGGCTTAAATTGCAGCAAATCGGCATCCATGGGATTGTAAAATTGATACGCGATGCCCTTATTGCTGAGCCATTTGTCCAGCCAGTAACGCCCAACAGAATCCTCAACGGCATGAGACAATACACCATCGGCCTGTTCTTCCACCATCCAAACGAATAATTGTGGTCGATTCGGCGGCCACAACGGAATATTACGATCAATCAGCATCTGATTCAATTGACGCCCGTCGGTGACAACATGAAACCAAAAGCCCTTGCGATTTGTGTAAGAAGGTAATTGCTCATAATAATGGCGCAAAACCACATTTTTGAAGGTTTCATCTAACCATCCCTGTTCACGTATGGTTTGTTCGCTTAAACCGGTTTTTTTACTGACCACAGCCGTTAACGCGGCCATAATCTGGGCGTTGTCCCGGGGATTTTGCTGATCCACCAAAGCCGCTGCATGGTTTAGATTATCTGTTTGGGCGATGACCACCGTGGTCATCAGGCACAGTAAGTAGCATATTCGTTTCATGGTGACAATTATAATGGAAGCACGCCACAATAAAACAATTAAACCCACTGAAAAAGATACTTTTCATTTTTTCGGCCCGGTAAATTATAGGCCTTTTTTTACAATTTAATGGCTTAATCGAATACAATCGCACTTGCTCAAAAGCCCGTAAAAACATGACCGATAAAAAGCCTTACACATATCAACAAGCCGGTGTGGACATTGCTGCCGGCAATGCGCTGGTGCAACGCATCAAACCCATGATTAAAACCACACACCGTCCCGGTGTTATGGGATCGCTCGGGGGATTTGGCGGTTTATTTGATTTATCACAGGTGAATTGCGATAACCCGGTGCTGGTCTCCGGCACGGATGGTGTGGGTACCAAATTAAAATTAGCCCAACAAATGAATGACCACAGCACCATTGGCATTGATTTGGTGGCCATGTGTGTTAATGACATTATTGTGATGGGCGCAGAACCTTTGTTTTTCCTGGATTATTATGCCTGTGGCCAACTGAATAATGATCAGGCTGCTGAAGTCATTAGCGGCATTGCAGAAGGCTGTCGATTATCGGGCTGTGCTTTGATTGGCGGTGAAACCGCTGAAATGCCGGGTATGTACGCACAGGGTGACTATGACCTGGCGGGTTTTGTGGTGGGTGTGGTGGATAAAACCAAAATCATCGACGGTCGTGAGATTGAAGCCGGTCATCGGATTGTGGGGGTCGCATCAAGTGGCCCGCACAGCAACGGCTATTCCTTGATTCGCCGTTTAATTGATGACCACAAGCTCAACTTATCCGCTTCATTTGCAGACAGCACCTTAGGCGAAAAATTACTAAAACCCACCACCCTTTATCCTAAACCGGTTTTAAGTCTGCTGGCTGACAATACGCCCGTTTTAGGGATGGCCCATATTACCGGCGGTGGGTTAATGGAAAACATTAACCGGGTACTCCCCGAAGGACTGGCCATTGAGATAGAACGCGATAGCTGGCCGTTACCAAAAATATTCAGCTACTTACAGGAACTGGGCAATATTGAAGAAACCGAGCTCCTAAAAACCTTTAACAGTGGTATTGGTTTATGTTTGATTGTGCCTGAAGATGCGGTTAATGAAACCATCTCACACTTTAAATCTCAACAACTGGATGCCTGGTCAATTGGCCAGGTCACTAAACACACCGGTCAAAACGTCACGCTGGTTTAATGCGCATCGTTGTTTTTATTTCAGGCCGAGGTAGTAATCTAAGAGCACTTCTTGAACAACAGAAGCATTACACCGTTGTCCATGTGATCAGTAACCGCAGTCAGGCAGCCGGATTACAAATTGCCCGGGATGACGCGATACCAAGCACTGTTATTCACTGGAACGATTGCCAACAGGCTGAAAATCGGGCTTTAGAAATATTACATGAAATTAATCCTGATTTAATTGTACTGGCCGGCTTTATGCGCGTATTGTCCGCTGATTTTGTGGCAAATTTTCCACGTAAAATCATCAACATACACCCATCTCTTTTACCACTTTATCCGGGACTGAACACCCACCAAAGGGCTTTGGATGATGGCCGGACTCAACATGGTGCCACCGTTCACTATGTGGATCAACACTTAGACCGGGGGCACAGTATCAGCCAATGTCACATCAAAATCACAGCCAAAGACAATGCCGAAACTTTAGCCACCCGCCTGTTGTCCAAAGAACATAAATTACTAACAACCACCGTTGATCATATCGCAACCGGTCAAATTTACTGGCAGGACAATCAACTTTACCATAATAATCAAATCATTACGCATCCCATTGTATGGCCAAATATTTAATTTCACTTATTGTCTTTTTTGGCTTTTCTTTTGCAGTACAAGCCGGTCCCAAAGCCTTTACTGCCACCTATGATGTGTATGAAGACGGCAGCGTTAAAGCTGCTTTAACCAGCCGCCTTAAAAAAACAGGTGACAATCAATACCAGCTCACGGACATCACCAAAGGCACGGCTGGTTTAGCTTCTTTACTTAACTTCAAGCGTATTGAGCTGACTGATTTTATTTACCATAACAAGACCCCTGAAATTATTCACCACAGTATGGATCAAAAAGTCGCCTTTAAAAAGAAACACTATGAATTCAATCATCAACCGGGAGAATCAAGCTATCAAGGGATTGACCATAAAAAACCATTTCAGTTAAACAGCCAACAACCACTATTTAGCAATCAACTCCTGTCCTGGCAATTGAGCCAGCAAGTTTGTCACAAGCCGAAAACCACCATGCAATGGTCGGTACTTAAATCCAAACAGGCTAAACCCTATTATTTTAAAATTATTGCTGTCGATAACAACAAAACGCTGGTCCATCGGCAATATCAAAACCGCTCTGATAAAAGCACCGCAATTTGGATTAATACTCATAAATGCTATATTGAAGAAATCATTTATCAAAAAGACCAAAAGGTTGTGCGTACTGTGCTCAAAGATATTGTGTTTGAATAATCATGAACTCAGTCAAACCACCTTTACCAACCCATAAGGAGCTACTTATCCTATCGGTATTATGGCAATTAGGTCCAACCACAGTCCGCAACGTCCACGAACACTTAAAACAGCGACAGAAAACCACCACCTACACCACCACCCTCAAAATGATGCAGGTTATGTTGGATAAAGGATTGCTGGTTAAAAACAGTGACCCGGTGGCGCATATCTACACAACAAAACTATCGCAAGAAACCACCCAAACTCATTTGGTACAGGATTTAATCGACCGCGGTTTTTATGGCCGTCTTGAAGATTTACAGCAACTGTTGAAAAAAATGAAGAAATCACGCGAAAAATAATGCTAAAGTAAGTATCACTTGTCTGAATCAAAATGTATGTCAACAATTAATATTAACTACCCCATGCCCTGCAGCGTAGAACAAAGCCGGGAAGTCATTGATGAATTACTCAACGACCTGTCCGAAAAATACCACATACATCACCAGGCCATTGGTGACAATCATTATCAATTAAAAGGCAGTGGTATTAAAGGTGAAGTTAAATTAGACCATGAGGAATTGCTCATTAACGCCCAACTCAATTTTATGATGATGGCCTTTAAACCAATCATTGAAAAAGAAATACACAATCAACTGGATAAATCATTTAAACATTTAAGTTAAACCAAGAATAAATAACCAACACAAAAAAACCGGCACCCAGGCCGGTTTCTTTTAATACTTGAATTTGATTTTACGATTTTCGTTCAATCACATCATGCAACTCTTCAGCGGTTCTGGCGTAAATCGATACCGGTTCGATATGTCGATATAAAATCTCCAAATTTTTATCCAACAGGTAAACCGCACGCTTAACACCAAACCAGCCAAACGCATTATATTGCTCAGCCACTTCGCCTTTTTCATCACTCAGCATAACAAACGGTAAATCATGTTCTTTTTTAAAGGCTTTAATCGCTTTAATGTCGTTACCGGAAATGCCGATGACCTCAACACCTTGCTTTTTAAAGGCGTCAGCTTCTTCTTTATAATCTAAAAATTGCTTTTCACAAATCGGTAAGCCATCCCCCGGATAGAACACCAACATCATCTTGCTTTTTGCTTTGGAAGATAATTTAAAAGGTTTACCATTATCGGCAATCAAGGAAAAATCAGGCGCTTTATCACCGGTTTCTAAAGACATAATTTTAATTCAATATTAAAGGAAAGCGCGTATTTTAGCCGTTTTCACACAAAATAAAAAGCCCATCACTTTCTACTCAAAGAATAAAGATCAAAAGTCACTAAAAAAATCTGGAAAAAACAAATCAATTAAGCTAAAGTACGCAACCCAAGTGAGCGACGGTATCCACACCGATCACACATTGCGGAGAGATGGCAGAGCGGTTGAATGCACGCTCTATACGGTTTCTTAGTTAAGGCTTCTTTGGCTAACGCCAAAACCGCCATAACACGAAACCTGAGCTGGTCTTGTCAAGACCGGTGCCGTTGTAAGCTTGAGCTGATGACTCACTAAAAACATCACACAATGCGGAGAGATGGCAGAGCGGTTGAATGCACCGGTCTTGAAAACCGGCATACGTTAATAGCGTATCTAGGGTTCGAATCCCTATCTCTCCGCCATTATATTGAGCGCACTCAATATAATGGCGGAAAGATAGCATTTGAGAACCCTCTATTCGAAAAATTCTTCTGGAAAGAATTTTGACGCCGCAGGCGCACGCAGTGTGAAATACAGGAAGCATTTCATCAATCCCTCCCTAGAAAAACTCAAAATCTAAATCCTCAGTATTTCTTAACAAAACAATAGCTAATTCATCACTTTATTTGTCTTTTTAAATAAAGTGGCGGAGAGATACTAATAAGAAGCCTCCGTTCGAAAAATTCGTCAGGAACATTTTTTCACGCAAGCCCCGAAGGGGTGAGTATCAGGACGATACGAATAAAAAAATGTCAGGAACAAAATTTGACGCCGCAGGCGCGCGAAGCGTGAATTACAGGACGTATTTCATCAATCCCTGTCAAAACTATCAGCATCACCCAAATCCTCCGGCCGTTTCCCCCTCTTAATCACTCATTTATTAAGCTCGCCTCAATAAAAAGCGGAGACGTTAGCATTTGAGAAGCCTCTTCCGGGTTCGAAAAATTCGTCAGGAACGAATTTTACCATTCACATCCCTGTGAATGGCCCTAAGGGTTACATGAAAAAGTTTTCCGGAAACTTTTTTGACGCCGCAGGCGCATGAAGTGGCAAATACAGGATGTATTTGATCCATCCCTATCTAAACACTCAGATTCCCAAAAGAGCTTAATAAATCAAGAGTTTCCTGTTTTAACGCCGCAGGCTCTCCCAGTGGTAAATACAGGTCGTCTTTCATCAAACCTCCCCATCAACACCTAAAAACCTAAATGCCCAACTATGTACCCAAACTTTAAGCAAATCGCTCTCATGGTTTTTATTCACTTAATAAGTTAAAATTTGTATAATTTTTTACAAATATGAACACCATGTCGGCTAATTATTATTTTTTTGTTTTCAGCCTTTGTTGGCTGCTTTTCCCACCGTTTTCAGCCGCCCAATCTTCAGACCAAATCTTATCGCCGGAATATCAACATTTATACACATTAATCAATGACAATCCTCAGCTTGTTGTGGATAAATTATTGGCCAGTCCCCCGAAAAAAATGCAAAACGAATTGACAGCACAACACCATTACGTCCTCAGTGCTGCTTATTTAAGCTTGGTTTACCCACAAAAAGCACTCAAAGCAGCTAATCAGGCACTGCAGTTGTTACCTGAAAAAGAACCCGCTCCGTTGTATTACGCCATACTCATCACCAAAGCCCAGGTCTTGGATTTAAAAAACCAAAGCCGGGAAGGATTACCTTTGGTTAAACAGGCCCTTCAATGGGCTGAATCCAATAACAATGAAAGTATGATCATTAATGCCCTGGTCGCGCAAGGCTATGTTGAAATTACGTTGGGTAATTACATGACCGCATTAGAAGCATTATTACGCGCTTATCATATGGCGCCACGAAGCGGCGGTATGAACAACAAAAGTGCCATCGCCGGCAGTGTGGCATTGGTTTATGAATACCGGCGAGAAGACCAGTTGGCCATCCCCTATTTCCGGGAAGCTGTTGATTATCAGCGTCAAAACAACAACCAGCTGGAATTATCCATCGCACTGTACGGTTTAGGCCGGGCCAACAAAAATGTCGGCAATCTTGAAACAGGTCAAAAACAGTTACAAGAATCATTAGCTATTTCACGGGCCATTGGTGATGACCAGGGGGTGGCCTATGCTTTGAAAGAACTGGCGCCTTTGTTTATCCAGTCTGAGGATTTTGAACAAGCCAGTTTAATGCTCAGCGAAGCAGCCAGTCTATTTAGCGAAAGTCAAAATGAGTTTATGTTGCTGGATATTCATAGTTCCTTAACCCAATTATATTTAAAGATGGGTGACAAGCCGAATTCATTACACCATATGAAACTGGCTAAAAAGTATTTAGATCCCGAAAGTATGCCCATTCAGGCCATTTCTCTGGCCGAGCTGGAATCCGAAGTCAAAGCCCAGCAAGGCTTTTACCAACAAGCCTATGAACAACTTAAAGGCACCATCAATAAAAAACAGAAACTGATGTCAAAACGCAGCGCCCAAAAATTACATGAATTAAGGGTCAAGTTTGAATCAGAAACACAAGCCAAAGAAAATTCCATACTGGCCAAAAAGAATGCTGAACAAAAACTCCGATTGATAAAAGAAGAACAACAAAACCAGCGATTAATGATGGGAATTCTTGCCGCGGTTAGCCTGGTATTGCTGTTGTTTTTGGCCGTCATTTACAACAAAAAACAACAAGCCAAACTCTATCAGCTGGCTAACTACGACCAACTCACCGGCTTACCCAATCGATCACATATCATGACATTATTGCGCCAGATACATGCACAACTTCGAGCTAATCAATGTATTCATCTGGTGATGCTGGATTTAGACAATTTCAAACAAATTAATGACCGGTTCGGGCACGACGCCGGTGATCAGGTGCTTATCCAACTGGGACAATTATGCCAACAACACATCACAGCACCTAATTTAGCGGGCAGATTCGGTGGAGAAGAATTTTTGCTGGTCTTTGTTGACAGTCATACCGATCAGGTTATCGCTGATTTAGAGATGCTACGTTTACAAACGCAGGACATTAACACAACAATTCACCCGGAATGCCCACCGATACATTTTTCCGCGGGATTAACCGAATGCCATGGCAATCAAAACATAAACGCATGCATCAAAAGCGCTGATTTAGCCATGTACCAGGCCAAAAACAGTGGCCGCAATCGCACAGTTATCAGTTCACTAAAAGCACAGGCTAAAACAGAATCTCAACATGCATTCAATGCATAAAACTGACGATTCATACTGTAATGGTCAAGTTTTTCCGGACACATTTTAGGCCAGCTGGTGATCTAAGGGGTAATAACTTTCACTGAGCATTAATTGTTCATCCAGGTATGTTAAAGCCATGTCCCAATCATTAATCAGATAGGCCAATAAAACCATGGACTTTAACCCATGGACTTTCTGAATGGGGTTTGGATTCTTTTCGATGGCCTGGATAGAACGCTCGATATTTTGTTTGGCTTTTTGTTGTTTTTGCAAATGGTTATAGGCCATTGCTTTGATGTAATACAAATCAAACTGCAAGCCCTTATCTTTATCAGCAACGGCTTGGGGTAAAAAAGTATCTGCAATGCTGATGGCTTCGGTAAATTGGTTGAGTTTTAATTTCACATTGGCCAGTTGCACCCAGGCTGTTTTAAATTGAGGATCTTTCTGTACCGCAGCCTCAAAATATTCTCTCGCTTTATAAAAATCCCGGTTTAACTGTTGTTCAGTGATGCCCTGAATGTAACTTTGCAGTGCATAATCATCATTGGTCAAGTGGGTGTTGGCGGCTGAAGGCAGTACATTTTCTACCGTGGCCAGTGTTTGGTTAATCCACTGGCTTATGTGCTGAGTCAAACTCAACAGTTGATTCGATTCTAAGGTGGTTTTTGATAACACTGAATCTTGATTACGTAAAGTGAGCCCTGCTTCAAAACGATCACCCCGTTCGTAAAAATTAACCAAAACGGCATAATCAAGCTGACTTTTAGCGGTTAAATCAATCGCTAACTCTTGTGGATTATTTTTAGTCGGCCAGGTAATTTGCGGGTAAAAGGCATTGATTGTGGTGTCATGTTCAAGTTGTGACACCAGGTAGCTCAATGTCCCAATATTTATCGGCGATGGGTTTTCACTGCTTGATATCAGCACCACATTAACATCATCCGAAGCCACAGCCTGTTCAATGGTATTGACTGAATGTTTGGGCCAAAATAGGATAACAGCCAATACCAATAGGCCGGCAAATATTAACAAGCCAGTTATAAAGCGTCGATAGTTTGGCTGTTTATTTGTCTTGGTTACCTGTGCTGTAAACCGATAGCCAACACCTCTGTGTGTTTCAATAATGGGGTTATCTGAATCATTGTCATTTATTATTTTTCTTAATCTCAGGACTTGTTTGGCTAAAGCGGCGTCAGTTACCACCTGGCCAGAGTATGTAAAGTTAACTGTGTAAGTTTAAACATTGTGGTTTAGCCTTTCATT
>CAZLAW010000062.1:0-11649 GCA_964557625.1 uncultured Marinicella sp. | reverse complement strand
CCGGAATTAAAATCCACACCAACCAAATCAATTAAGGTGGCTAAGTTGGCGCGAACAATGCCAGCGCCTAAGCTTGGGTCAATATTCACTGCCAAATCATTGACTGTATGATAACCAAAATAACTTGATATATCCGGTTGATTAGAAGTCACCGCCGGAATACCCACGTCACTAAAGCTGACAAAATCAGTACAGCACATCCAGCCATTAACCTGCCAATCAATATCTGTGTATAGGTTACCGTTGGCAGCCAATGTGTTGGCCAGTGTGGGGTACAGATTATCTTTAAAACCGACAATGGCCGTGTTTCTGTCCGGTCCCCGATAACCAATCATATCCATATTGAGCATAGTTTTAACTTTTGATATATCACCATTGTCGGTTAAATATGTGACCACTTCTTTGGAGCCGTATAAGCCCCATTCTTCCATGATAAAGCACATGTAAACAATGGACGCATCGGTTTCATATTTGGACAGCACATGCGCCATTTCCAGAACCCCCGAGCAACCCGACGCATTGTCTTCCGCCCCAGGTGAGGGTAAATTGTCATCCCAAGTCTGATTTCTTGAATCTAAGTGCGCTCCCACCACATACCAGTCATCAGCCCGGTTTGTACCGGCTTGAAAGCCCAATACATTAAATCCCCGGTAATTGGCATGCAAAGAAACCCGTGAAGTGGTCAGGCCTAAGGCATTAAAATGATTCTCAAGCCATTGCCCGGCGGTAATCAGATCGGCTTCTAACATGCGATCTAAACCGGCCAAATAGTCAACCTGATTAAACCACCGATTCTGATCCACCTGATTCAGCACAGATTGAATGTCATTGTTTTTTTGTAATTTCTGATTAAAAGCACGATTACTGATTTGATAAGACAGCACGGTGTTTTTTTGAAAAGGTAAAATCGAATTATGGGCGAACAATTGGTTTCTATCTCGTACGTGTGAAGTATTAATTAACTGAACTGAATCGCTGGCATACACAGTTGTAAGATTATCATGTAAAACCTGATCATTTTTAGTGTGGTTGCAATGCCCCAAAACATGAAAAGCCAGGGCATCGGTATTAATATTTAACAGGGTCGAATCAACAGACACGCCTTTGGGTAATTGATTGATATCATATTTATTCATATCAACGACCAGTTTGTCACCCATTTCAAGCCACCAAACCACAGCTTCAGATTGCTTGATTTGATTCAGCTTTTCAAAACCAATACCATCGATATTCAGGACCGTTAAGTCCACCATGGCCGCCGTCGTCATGTGGTGAAAAATCATAGCCAATAAACCTGTAATTAATTTCATGATAAATAATCAAATTGTTGATTTAAGAAGTCCCCTTGCTCTTTAAAATGGCAAAAGTGTTCAATCAAACGGCCAAATATGTCGTTGATGGTGTTAATGTTCATTCTTTAATTGCCTAATGCGTTTAGTTTCTTCGAAATCTCTGGGGTTGTTGGCGAGGATACGTTGTGAGCGGGCGATGTCTTCGAGGGTTTGGTTTAATTGTTGCTGTTGTTTTTGGATGTTTTTCAGTGCTTTGTTGAGCCCATACAATCCGATGCTGAGACTGATAAATATTAGGCCAAGCATTGTGGATTGAATCAGGGGCAAAGTGTTCATAAGTAGATTATAAGTTAATGTTTGTCAAAGTTCATGGATTAATTGTATTCCGTTGGAGTGCTGCTGAGCAGCACGACCCGCCGAGCCGGTTGGTGAGCGTAGCGAATCAGAGGCGAAGAGCGCGAAGTTATACGAAGTGTTCGCTGTGGCCGCTTTCACTTTTGTCGGGAACAAAAGTGAATGAAGTCCCAAGAACACACCTTTATGATGAGATTCTCGTGTCAAGCACGAGAATGATTAAAATCTGTTTATGATTTTAGTGTTTACTTTAACTTAATATCCAGCCTGTCATTCTCGGGCACCGACCCGAGAATCTCATAAGTTTTAGGACGGTGATTGGTAAACAATATCTGTTCGTCTTGAAAGAGGGATCACTTAGAGTATGCTGAATATGCCTCGGATTGGTTGCGTAAATGATTCTGGAAACAGTTCTTAATTGATTTTAAAGCTTCTTTACCGTACAATGCCCGACCATGATTAAACTATCCAATATGAGCTTACGGCGCGGTGCTTTGTTGTTATTTGATGATGCTGACGTCAGTATTTTCCCGGGACAAAAGGTGGGTCTGACCGGTGCCAATGGTACGGGTAAATCGTCGTTATTCGCTTTGTTTCGTGGGCAGCTGCAGCCGGACAGTGGATCCTGTGAATTACCGAAGGACTGGCAGCTGGCACATGTCAAGCAGGAAACACCGGCTTTGGATTGTTCTGCACTGGACTACGTGTTGGATGGTGATGAGCAGTATCGGGCTATTGAGCGTTCCATTGATAAGGCCACTGAAACCGAGCAGCATGAGCAATTGGGTGAATTGTATGCCCAAATGGAGCACATCGGCGGTTATTCAGCGCCGGCCCGGGCGGCGCAGATGTTGCATGGTTTGGGCTTTGCCTCGGATGAGGTCAATAATCCGGTGAAGTCATTCTCCGGTGGTTGGCGAATGCGTTTAAATCTGGCGCAGGCATTAATGTGTCGCTCGGATTTGTTGTTGTTGGATGAGCCCACCAACCATTTGGATTTAGAAGCGGTGGTGTGGTTGATTGAATGGCTTAAGCAGTACCAAGGAACGCTTTTAGTGATTGCCCATGACCGGGATTTTTTGGATGCGGTGGTCAATCATATTTTACATATTGAGCAAAATCAGCTGACGTTATACAGCGGTAATTATTCAGATTTTGAAGTCATTCGGGCTGAACGCCTGGCCGCCCAACAGGCGCAGCATGAAAAACAACAGCAAGTGATGGCGCATATGCAGTCTTATGTGGAGCGCTTTCGCTATAAAGCCAGTAAGGCCAAGCAGGCGCAAAGCCGTTTAAAAGCCCTGGAACGTATGGAAAAAGTCGCAGCCGTGCAAAGTGATAATCCTTTTAGTTTTCGGTTTTTTGACTGTAAAAACTTATCACATCAGGTGGTGTCTTTAAATCAGGCTGATATTGGTTACGGTGACAACCTAATTTTCGAAGGTTTGGATTTTGCCATTGCCGCCGGAGATCGGATTGGCTTATTGGGTCGTAACGGTACCGGTAAATCGACTCTGATTAAAGCACTGGCGGGTGAAAAAAACCTGGCAAGCGGTGAGCGGATAACAGCCAAGGATTTATCGATTGGTTATTTTGCCCAGCATCAGCTGGAACAATTGGATAAAGACAGCAGTGCTTTGAACCATTTGCAGGCTGTGGATAAAAATGCCACCACCCAAGATTTACTCAACTTTTTGGGCGGTTTTGGATTCCGCGGGGAACGGGCTGATTGCCCGATTGCACCGTTTTCAGGCGGTGAAAAAGCCCGTTTAGCGCTGGCTTTAATTGTTTATCAGCGTCCGGATTTATTACTCTTGGATGAACCCACCAACCACCTGGATTTAAATATGCGCGAAGCCATATCGATGGCGTTACAAGATTATCAGGGTGCGGTGATTCTGGTGTCGCACGATCAGCACCTGATTGACAGTGTGGTGGATGATTTATGGTATGTGCATGACGGCGGTGTGCATCATTTTGAAGAGGATTTACAGGCCTATCAAAAACACATTCAGGCGGAATTACGGCGGTTTAATCAACGTGAGGATATAACGACAAAGAATCAATCTGAAGCATCTAAAAGTAACGGCAAAAGCCGCCAAACTAACCGCAAACTACTTAAGGCACAAAGGAACCGCTTACAAAAACTGGACAAACAGCTGCAATCGTTGACACAAAAGAAACAACAACTGGCCAAAGAACTCAACGATGAGACATTGTATAGTGAGAATAAAGCCGATAAATTGCAGCAATTATTGGCAGATTCAGAAAACAACCAGCGCCAGCTCGATGAGGTCGAAGCCGAGTGGCTGGAACTGGCGGAACAACTGGGTGAGTAATTTATTGAATGGCCTTTTTGTACGCTTTAATGGTTTGTTCGGCACAGTTCTGCCAGGTGAATTGGTGGCTGTGATTTAAGCCGTTGACAGCGGCTTGTTGCCGCCATTCGGGATTATCGATGGCCCATTGCAATTTTTCTTGTATGTCATCAATGTCTAAAGGCCGGCATAACAAAGCATGCCCGCCGGCCACTTCGGCCATGGCGCCGACATTCGAGGTCATCACCGGCGTGCCGCAGGCCATGGATTCAATAATCGGCAAGCCAAAGCCTTCGTATAAGGACGGCATCAGCATCATGGTGGCCGCGGCATACAACTGATGAAGCTGCGATTGATCGATATAGCCGGTTAAGCGAATATGTCGACGGTGTTGGTGAAGTAATTGATTGAGTTCACTGTTTAACCAGCCGCGATCACCGACCAAAACCAAAGGGTATTGATTTTTTAAAGTTGTTGAGAGTTTGGCATAGGCTTGTATCAAATGGGATAAATTTTTACGCGGCTCACGGGTGGCAACCGCCAGAAAATACTGTCGATGGCTGAGATCGTAGTCGGTGAGGACTTCCCGGCAATCCGATACAGCCAGTGGTTTAAAGCGCTGGTCGACACCCAGATGGGTGACGCTGATTTGATTTTCAGACAGGTCAAAGGTGCTGATTAATTCTGATTTAATGCTCTTAGATACGGTGATGATGTGTCCGGCTTGTGCCAGGGTTTTCGGAAGTTCACGGTCTAAAAAACGCACGCGGTAAACCGGTTGGGTGTGGCGATAGTGTATAAAGCTTAAATCATGAATTGTGGTGACAGCAGGGCCGTCAAAAGGCATCAGAATAAAATTCGGACTGTGCAAAAGATAACCGTCTAAAGACGATGTCATTCGCTGTAAACCGCGACTGCGTTGTGTATGATAAGCCCGCAGTGCCAAACCTTTGAACGGCATAAAACGGCGTGCACGTGACAGCCATCGGTTACTGTCAGCCAGAGCCTCAAAGCCATCCGGCCAGCGACCGCCGCTGTATAATTTTAAATCATCAACCGCTGAATGGTGTTGTAATTGCAGTCCTAACTGATAGGTGTATCGACCGATGCCGGTGAGGGGATGGGTGATGGCATCGACGTTATAAACAATGTTAAGGGCCTGGGTCATGGATTAAGCATAATGGCGCGTGCCTTTAAATCTTACCACAAGCCCTCAACGGCTTTATCGTTTCATGGAAGTGAAAAACTGTTCGTTGGTTTCGGTGTCTTTGAGTTTTTCCAGCAAAAATTCTATGGCCTGAATATCATCCATGGGGTTGAGGATTTTACGTAAAATCCAGGCTTTCTGCAGAAAATCATTATCCACAATCAACTCTTCACGGCGGGTGCCGGATTTGTTGATGTTCAAGGCCGGCCAAATGCGTTTTTCAGCAGCCCGGCGATCGAGGTGGACTTCCATATTACCGGTGCCTTTAAATTCCTCAAAAATCACTTCATCCATCTTTGAGCCGGTTTCTACCAGGCCGGTGGCCAGAATGGTTAAACTACCGCCTTCTTCCACATTACGTGCAGCCCCAAAGAATTTTTTCGGCCGGTGTAAGGCATTGGCATCAACACCACCTGTAAGAATCTTGCCGGAGGCCGGTGTTACAGTGTTATAGGCACGTGCCAGTCGGGTGATGGAATCCAGTAAAATAATCACGTCCTGTTTATGTTCGACCAGACGTTTGGCCCGTTCGATGACCAGATCTGCCACCATCACATGACGGGTCGCCGGTTCATCAAAAGTCGAAGCAATCACTTCACCGCGCACGGTACGCTCCATTTCGGTCACTTCTTCCGGGCGCTCATCAATCAGTAGCACAAACAGTTTGGCTTCGGGATTATTTTTCGCAATTGAGGTGGCAATGTTTTGCAAAATCATGGTCTTACCGGCCTTCGGCGGTGACACAATCAGTCCACGCTGGCCTTTGCCGATGGGCGAAATCAAATCAATGATACGGGTGGTTAAATCTTCCCGGGAGCCGTCACCACGTTCCAGTTTTAATTGTTCTGTGGGGAATAACGGTGTGAGGTTTTCAAAAACGATTTTGCCTTTGGTGTTTTCTGGTGGCTCATAGTTAATGGAGCTGATTTTAAGTAAAGCAAAATAGCGTTCACTGTCTTTCGGTGGTCTGATTTTACCGGCAATGGTGTCGCCGGTGCGCAGACCGAAACGACGAATCTGGCTGGGTGAGACATAAATGTCATCTGGGCCGGCCTGATAAGAGCCTTCAGGTGAGCGTAAAAAACCAAAACCGTCCGGTAAGACTTCTAACACGCCGTCACCAAAAATATCGTCACCTTTTTTGGCGTGTTTTTTTAAGATGGAGAAAATCAGGTTTTGTTTGTGTACCCGTGAGCGCGTATCAACCCCCACTTGTTCAGCAATTTCAGTCAGTTTGGTCGAAGGTAGTTGTTTTAATTCTGTCAGATTCATAGGCTAAGCGGCAGAACGCCGGTATCATCGTATTATTGAAAAGTGTAATGTCCCTAAACTGCGGTTAGCAGCGTTGTGTTGTTATTATTACGGTTTAAATGAAAGGTTGCTCGGGAGGTTTGTTATACCCGATTAGATGGTGCATAAACTACCATTAAAAATTTGGGCTGTCCAGTAGGAAATAAAAAAATGCCCAAATTTAATCAAAATTTGGGCATTTATCCTGCATCAGCTGATGTGTTTTTTCAAAAAGTCCATGAGTTGACCTTTTGAGACCGCACCGACATGTTGGTCGATGACTTCACCGTTTTTGAACACCATTAATGTGGGAATACCGCGGATACCCATTTTAACCGGGGTGTCTTTGTTGTCTTCAATATTCAATTTGGCCACTTTGACCTGACCGTCCAGTTCATTGGCAACTTCTTCTAAAACCGGTGCAATCATGCGGCACGGACCACACCATTCAGCCCAGTAATCCATCAGAACCGGTGTCTCGGAATTGGTGATTTCAGCAAAATTGTCGTCTGTTGCGGTAATAATTTTGTCGCTCATAGGTGTCTCCTTGTAATTAGCTTGATAGGGTTAAAAGATTAATTTTGGGGTAGATAGGCATTATTCAATGATTTGTTTAAATTTAGACATATCTAAAATAGTGATTTGTTGGTTGCTAAGCACCATAATCTCTTGTTTTTTGAGTTTCGAAAAAGCCCGGCTCAGGGTTTCTTCAGCCAGACCTAAAAAGTTAGCCAGATCACGTTGTGAAATCTGAAACGGAAACTGTTTGGCCGAAAAGCCCCGCGAATAATATAATTCTGAAACATGATGGATAAAATCAACCAGTTTTTGCTGGGCGGTGTATTCTGAGTGGGTGATTTCAAACTGAAAGATTTTTGCACTCATCATTTTCATCAGTCGGTTTTGAATATCGCGGTGCTTCATCGCCAATTCCTGTAGCGGATAAAACGGAATCACACAATAAGATCCCGAGCTGATGGCTTTTACCGTGGTTTTGTATTTGCCGCCGTGAATACCGTCAAAACCCATAATCTGGCCCGGAATAAAGACATCCACAATCCGTTCATCACCTTGTTGGGTGATGTAAACAGACTTAAACATGCCCGAGTGTACGGTGTAGAGGTTTTGGAAAGCCTGACCGTTTTCATAGACGGTCTGGCCTTTTTCGACCCGGATATGGGCATCAATAATGGTTTCAATGGCGGCGATTTCATTGGATTGGATACGCACGCGCCGGTTATCTACAATCTGAGTACATAGTTCACAATCTCCACAGTTGCTGACAGATTGGTTAAAATGGATGCCGGACGAGGATTTTTGATTAAACATATCGAAGATCTTATACTGCAGAGTGGTCGAAACTTGACAATTGTCAATTTTAACACTGTTGGAAGGAAATTATAATTCCGCCTATAAATTAAATGGGAAATAAACAATAATATGATGACTGAACATAATGTAAAGGTAATTAAGCAATTTACCATTGCCACCATATTCTGGGGTATTATTGGTATGCTTGTCGGGGTTTTTATTGCAGCACAACTGGCCTGGCCGGCGCTCAATTTTGACATTCCATGGCTGACATACAGCCGCTTACGACCACTGCACACCAATGCGGTGATTTTTGCTTTTGGGGGTAATGCCTTATTAGGGACATCGCTGTATGTGGCGGCGAAAACCTGTCAGGTTAAACTGTTTTCAGACAAATTGGCATCACTGACCTTCTGGGGATATCAGTTGGTAATTGTCGGTGCAGTGCTGACTTTGCCATTTGGTTTCACCCAAAGTAAAGAATATGCTGAGCTGATTTGGCCCTTAGATGTACTGTTAACCATTGTTTGGGTGATGTATGCGGTGGTTTATTTCGGCACCCTGGCGACCCGTAAGGTGAAACATATTTATGTGGCCAACTGGTTCTATGCCGCTTTTATTATCACCATTGCCTTATTACACATTGTGAATAACCTGGCCGTTCCGGTTAACTGGCATTTATCCTATCCGGTGTTTTCAGGCGCGGTGGATGCCCTGACCCAATGGTGGTACGGTCATAACGCGGTGGGCTTTTTCCTGACCGCCGGATTCTTAGGGATGATGTATTATTTTGTACCGAAACAGGCGCAAAGACCCGTGTACTCATACCGGTTGTCGATTGTTCACTTCTGGGCCTTAATTTCAACCTATATGTGGGCCGGTCCACATCATCTGCACTACACCTCATTACCTGATTGGGCGCAGTCTTTGGGCATGGTGTTTTCTTTGATTTTATTTGCACCCTCCTGGGGCGGTATGATAAACGGCATTATGACTTTATCCGGTGCCTGGGAGAAATTGCGCTCTGATCCGATTATTAAGATGATGATTGTGGCCCTGTCTTTCTACGGCATGAGTACTTTTGAAGGCCCGATGATGTCGATTAAGACGGTGAATGCCTTATCGCATTACACCGATTGGACCGTGGGCCATGTGCATTCCGGTGCGCTTGGTTGGGTGGCGATGATGACCATGGGCTCTTTATACACATTGACGCCACGGTTATGGGGGCGCGAGCGGATGTATTCCATCCAATTAATCAACACCCATTTCTGGGTGGCCACCTTAGGCATTGTTTTATACATTGCTTCCATGTGGATTGCCGGTGTGATGCAAGGTTTGATGTGGCGTGAAGTGGATGCCAGTGGCTCTTTGGTTTATACCCATGTGGAAAGTATTAAAGCCACTTATCCGTATTACATTATTCGCTTTATCGGCGGAATCTTATTCTTAGCCGGTATCATTATTCAAGCTTACAATACGTGGAAAACCATCAAAGGTGAAATCCGCGATGAAGAAGGTGTGAATGTCACTGTAGGAGCGCAGGCATGATTAATCATGAAAAAGTAGAAAGTAACGTTGGTATATTGGGGGTTTTGATTGCGGTGGTCATCAGCTTCGCCGCCATTATTGAAATTATCCCCTTGTTTTCACAGGCCAGTGTGGTGGAGCCGGTTGAGGGTCTGGAGCCGCGTAATGCTTTAGAGCTGGCAGGTCAAAATATTTACGTGGCTGAGGGTTGTTATGGTTGTCATTCACAGCAAATCAGGCCCTTTGTGGATGAAACGTTGCGTTATGGCCATTATTCACTGGCCGGCGAGTCGGTATATGACCGACCGTTCCAGTGGGGCTCAAAACGCACTGGCCCTGATTTGGCTCGCGTCGGTGGCCGTTATTCCGATGAATGGCACGAAATTCATTTAATTGATCCGCGTGCACTGGTACCGGAATCCAATATGCCCGGTTATCCGTGGTTGGCTGAGACCCCTGTGGATGTGGAACAAACCCTAAAGAGTATGAAGGTATTACGCAAACTGGGTCATCCATACAGTGATGAAGACATCGCCGGTGTGGCCGATGCCCTGGCGGATAAAACCGAGTTAGATGCCCTGGTGGCTTATCTGCAGAACCTGGGCACAGCCGTTTCAAGGAGATACCAATGATCAATGGCATTATGACGGCACTCTTACTGATTATTTTTATCGGCATTGTGCTGTGGGCGTATAGCAAAAAGAATAAAGACACCTTTAAGGATCTGTCCCAAATGGCGTTAGATGAGGAAGATCGCGAAAAAACCGAGGAGAAAGAACATGAGTAATTTTTGGCACTGGACTGTAATTATTGTGGTGGCCGCTCACATCATTGCCTATGTCTGGCTGTTGATGGCCACCGCCAAGAAGAAAATGGATAAACGCGCCGATAATACCACCGGCCATGTCTGGGATGATGACATCACTGAATTAGATAACCCGATGCCGCGTTGGTGGTTGTGGTTGTTTGTGGGCACCATTATTTTTTCCATTATTTACCTTATTCTTTATCCGGGTATGGGCAATTTTGAAGGTACCAAAGAATGGACCCAGCAAGGTCGGTTCGAGGCCAATTACCAAAAGGTGGTGGATGCCCGCGAAGAAACCTATGCCGCGTTTATCAATAAGCCGGTGGATGAAATGATTCAGGATGACACCGCCATGTTGCTGGGTCAGCGTATTTATGCCAACAACTGTGCGCAATGTCATGCCTCGGATGCCAAAGGTGGTTACGGCTACCCGAACCTGACCGATGACAATTGGAAATGGGGCGGTGAATTTGACACCATTGTAGAAACCATCAGCAACGGTCGAACCGGTATTATGACACCCTGGGCCGGGCCGTTGGGTGAGGACGGTGTAAAACAAGTGGCTGCTTATGTGCGCAGTTTATCGGGCATTGACCATGATCCTCAATTGGCCGAAGCCGGTGCATCAAAATTTCAAATGTTTTGTGTGGCCTGCCACGGTCCTGAGGGCAAAGGTAACCAAATGCTGGGGGCGCCTGACTTGACCGATGATATTTGGCTATATGGTTCCCATGAGATTATTGAGACCGCTTTGTATGAAGGTTTACAGGGTTATATGCCGCCACAAAATGAAGTGTTGGATGACCACCAAATTAAACTGGTGGCAGCCTATGTGTATTCTTTAAGTCGGAAATAAATCATGAGCCAGCCAATTGCTGATCAAAGTCAGTTTAATGAACGCCAGATTAAGCGTATTTTTTATCGCCGCTTAGGCACTGTTATTTGGGTGTCTTTTTTGGCTGCAGCGGTGCAGACGATGATCTTTTTTGCCCAATTTGATCCGGCGTATTTGAATGAAATTGCCAGCATCACCATCAGTACTGGTCGTTGGCAAGGCTATGCGCTGGGCTTTGTGTTTTTCTGGTCTTTTACCTTTATCACGGGATTGTTTTGCGGGGTCATTATGGCTCTGCCGAGAACTAAATTAGCACAAAGAATCAGGCAGGAATCATAGAGGCTTGTGCTTAAATCGTGATTTAAGTCTGGTTTCTTTTTTTATATTTCGGTGAAATAATATGTCAACTCAGGACACCAAACCGGTTGAACTGAAGCTCTATAAAGCCCACGAAAAAGTTTATCCGCGAGAGACCAAAGGTCGTTTTCAGTTCAAAAGAAAATTAGCGGTCTTTGTTTTACTGGGCTTATTTTATTTGCTGCCCTGGTTAGACTGGGGTGGCCATCAGGCGGTGCTGTTTGATTTACCGGCACGTCGCTTTTATATTTTTGGGCTTACATTGTGGCCACAAGATTTTATCTTTTTGGCTTTAATGTTGATTATTGCCGCCTTTTCGTTGTTCTTTTTTACCGCCCTGGCAGGTC
>CAZLAW010000061.1:0-11732 GCA_964557625.1 uncultured Marinicella sp. | reverse complement strand
AAAAGTATGGCGGCCATCAATCATCCCAACGTGATTCAGGTTTATTACATTGGTAAAGAGGACAAACAACCCTTTTTTGCGATGGAATTTTTAGAGGGTATTTCACTGGATGAACTACTCACCGGAAAACGGATTTTACAGGTCAGTGATGCCAAAAATATTTTGCGCCAGGCCTGTGCCGGCTTAAATGAAGCGCATAAACATGACTTGGTGCACCGCGACATTAAACCGGCCAATTTAATGATTTGTACCGACGGTTCGGTCAAAGTGGTGGATTTTGGTATTGCCCAAACCCGCGAATACGGCGATAAACTCACCAACACCGGTGAATTTGTCGGCACACCGGGTTATTTATCCCCCGAAGTCTGTACCGGTCAGGAAGTGGATAAACGCTCGGATATCTTTGCCCTGGGTATTGTCTTTTATGAAATGCTGGCCGGTAAAGTGCCTTTTGAAAATGACAGCCCATTGGGTTTGATGCTGGAAGTGGTGCAATCTGAAATTCCGGATATCCGGGATATCAATAAAAAAGTGGACAAGAAAACCCATTATATCTTAGAAAAAATGATTGCCAAAAATCCGCAAGAGCGGTTTCAGGATTGTGCTGAAATTATCCGGCAACTGGGGCCGGGCACTGATCTGGCGGATTTAAAAACCATTAAAGCCCACGCCACCCAGGTGGCAGATAAACCCAAAAAAGTCTCTCAACAAGTGACCCAACAAGCCGCCCAAACTCTGGCCAATGCAGTCCCCACAGCGCCCAATAACCCACAAGCGGTGAACAAAAAATCCGGTTGGTTCTGGAAAGTGGCGGTTGTGATTTTGGTGCTGGCCGGTGGCGCGGTGTTGGCGGTACAACAAGGCTACTTGCCCAATCCGCTGGATAAGCCGGACACGCCGGTCAATGCCTTGATGTCTGATAGCCAGGAAACCATGACGCTGGCTGATGTGCCGTTAAAATCAGAGGCTGAATTACAGGCCATGAGTGATGACATGAACAAAGACCAAACAACTGCTGAGGCACACAACAAACAATCGCAAGCGGACAGTGGTGGTTTATTGTCTTGGGGTGCACAATTACTGGCCGGTTCGGATGAACAAGCGGATAATGAAAACCAAGACAGCGCGCAACAGCCTGAAGATAATCTGCAGATTGCAGCGGTTGATTCAACCGCAAACAATGCCGGTATTGAAGGTCAAATAGAGCATTCGACCGATAATCAAACACAAGGAACACCATCTACAATCGAAGATTCAACACTCAATCAGTCAGTGGATAATACGAACACTGAAAATCTGATCGCTAAAGTTGAAGTGCCCGACAAAACCGTGGCCCAGCAGGCGCAAGAAAAAACCAAACCAAAACCAGTCATTAAACGGGATAAAGGTGTGGCAGTACTGGTGTTCGGTGATCCGGCGGTGGCCAATCCGATTAAAAAAATCCTTGAATCAGAACTCAAATCTGCCGGACTGAAAGTGATGAACGAACAATTTGTGCCGGGTTTGTCCCAGTCCATGCATCAGGGTGTTGACATGGCTGATATCCGACAGCGCCTGGATCGTTATGGCGGCCAGCAAATGGTGGTGGCCAATGTCAACTTTGTTGGCGAACAAATGCTCGAATACTATGGCCGTCAATCAGTGTTGGTGAATGCCCAGTTGGATGTGGACAGTTATGATGTGGTGACAGGTGAGTCTTTGGGCAGCGGCTACGGCAGTGAGCTTAAATACACCAGTCTCAATGCCACCCAAAATGCCCAGGAAGCGGTGATGGGGTTTGTCGATCGGCTGAAAGATGACCTGAAAAGAGGTCAATGAAAAAAAAGGTTCTGTTGCTGTCGGCGTATGACGCCGAATCCCATCGATACTGGCACCAAAACCTCAGCCGTCATATAGACGACATAGATTGGCATATCTTTTCGCTCAAAGACCGTTTTTTTGCTGGCGCATGGCGGCCAATGCGTTGAACTTTACACAACTTTATAAGGCACAGTTAAACCGGTCTTATGATGTGCTGATTGCCACATCAATGACCGATTTAGCCGCTGTTCGTGGATTTTATCCACATTTAGCGGCTATTCCGAATCTTTTATATTTTCATGAGAATCAATTTGCCTATCCCCGCAACCCGCGGCAAAGTGGTATGCCTACGGTACGTTTAAACAGTCTTATGGCGGCTTATTTAGCTGATGAGGTGATTTTTAACAGTGATTACAACCGCCGCAGTTTCTTCAGTGGTACCAATCAATTTTTACCTAAGATGCCTGATGGTGTTCCAACGGATTTAATGGCCTCGGTTAAAGCCAAAGCCCGGGTTTTACCGGTACCAATCCAAGATGACTGTCAACCCCTTCAAACGCCAGTCAAATCAGATCTGTTACAGGTGGTTTGGAATCACCGCTGGGAACATGATAAGGGCCCTGAAACCTTGTTGGCTTTATTACAACTTTGCCAAGGCTTGCCGATAAAATTTCATATTTTGGGGCGTGCTTTTCAAAAAATCCCCAAAGCCATGCAAAGCATCAAGGACAGGCATGCCGATCAATGTTTAACCCTGGGTTATGTGGACAATCGGGCGGATTACATCCGTGTTTTACAGCAGGCCGATGTGGTGCTATCCACAGCCAACCATGATTTTCAGGGTATTGCCATGCTCGAAGCGGTGGCCTGCGGCTGTCGGCCTTTAGCGCCCAATCACCTGGTCTATCCGGATTTATATCCGCCTGAAAATCTGTACCCGGCAACACCGGATAATCCCCGGCAACAAGCCCGGGCTATTTTGGCTAAACTGAAAAATCTCAACCAATTAAAGACAGTCGATCATGCTTTATCCTGGCGCCATTGCCTGCCTGATTATGAACGATGGATTCAGCAATGGTTATAGAAAAGCCGCTGGGATTGATGCTTGGTTGGCTGATGGTGGTCACTGTTTGGTTATTATCACTGATGCCTTTAACCGTACCTATGGATAGCGTTCAGGGTGGCGACAAGTTGGGTCATTTACTGGCTTATTTTAGTATGACCTTTTGGTTTTTGCATTTGGCTTATAACAGGTGGCTGGTGGTGTGTTTATTTATCATAATGGGGCTTGTTATAGAAGTTTTGCAAGGTATGACCGGTTACCGATTTTTTGAATGGGCGGATTTACTGGCCAATACGGTTGGTGTATTGATTGCCTGTGCTGTCTTTTTGCTTGCCGGGCTGCGATTAAAGTTTCTGTTGGTAAAATAGTGGTTCAGCGTTAATGACCTGCGCGTCTGATTTGACTACAATAACCCTTTTGCACTGAGTCTTATATGCCATCTGTCGATATCATTGTGCCGGTTTATAACGAACAGGATGTGTTGGTTGTGTTCCGTGAGCGCATCAACGATGTGATGTCACAGCTGGCTATTGATTGGCGGGTGCTGTTTGTGGATGACGGATCTGATGACAACAGCCTACAGCAAATGCAAAAATTGCACGCCGAAGATGGCCGTTACGGTTACTTGTCGTTGAGCCGTAATTTCGGTAAAGAACTGGCACTGACCGCCGGATTGGATCATGCCGATGCCGATGCGGTGATTGTGATTGATGTGGATTTACAGGACCCGCCGGAATTAATTCCCGATATGATAGCCGCCTGGCATGAGGGTTATGATGTGGTCTATGCAACGCGAAAGCAACGGCAGGGCGAATCCTGGGCCAAAAAAACCACCGCCAACTGGTTCTACCGCATTCTCAACACCATGAGCGATACCACCATACCGAAAGACACCGGTGATTATCGTCTGATGTCAAAAAAAGCCTACCGCGCGGTGAACCAGCTGCGTGAGCGCAACCGCTTTATGAAAGGTCTGTTTGCCTGGGTTGGTTATAAACAAAAACAATTGTATTTCGAACGCGAACCGCGTGCTGCCGGCGAAACCAAATGGAATTACAACAAACTCTGGCGCTTTGCCATTGACGGCATCACCTCGTTCAGTTACTTGCCGCTGCGCTTTGCCACCTGGATTGGCATGGCCGTGGCCACCTTTGCCTTTATCTATGGTTTGGTGATTATCATTAAAACCCTGATTTTGGGTGCCGATGTCCCAGGTTACCCATCCTTGATGGTGGTAATTTTATTCCTCGGTGGTATTCAGCTCACCGCCCTTGGCGTTATCGGCGAATACCTCGGCCGCATGTTTAATGAAACCAAACAACGGCCTTTGTATCTGGTGGATGAGTTTAAACCGCCGGGGTTTGATTGATAAATCACTTGTTTAAGGCGAATAATAGAACGTGTTTCTCACAAAGCCGGCTTTAATTCCTCTACAATGTGCTTTTTTATTTTCTCATCTTTGAATAATGATTAATTTTAGTCAGCCAGTCTGGTCGAGGTTTTTTTTGTTATTTATTGTGCTTGTACTTCAGGGCTGTCAAAGTGACTCCGATGCTGATAATAAATCTCAGCTGGATGACATAGACGACAAACATTATATTAAGTCTGCGCATTATTTTTCCTCTGCCTGGCCCAAAACATTCTGGCAGAATTTTGAGAAAAAAGCGGTGCCCGTAGAACTGCAGCAAATCAAGGACGACGGTTTTAATACCATTGTGTTGACGGTACCCTGGCGTGGTTTTGAGAACAATTTCAGTGCAGAGACAACCACATCCGTTGATGCCATGTATCAGCGTCTGCATTTTATGCTCAAAGAAATCACAGCCTTAGATATGCAGTTTATGCTACGTTTAGGCTTTCCGCATGATTTTACGCCAGATGTGGATGCGTCGATTTTGCAGTTGTGTCAGGGTATGTACACCGAAGACAAAACCCGCCGACAATGGCTTGATTACTTACAGAAAATAAAAAAAGTGGTCACCCCTTACCAAGAAATGTCTGCCGGCATGATGATTTCCTGGGAGGATTTTTGGTGTCCGCATTTTGTCTTTCCTGAATTATCAAAGGAAGAGCGGTTAGATTTAGCCCGGAAAATGGGTTACGTGGATTGGTTACACTCAGGGAAGCGCAATCAGGATTTGATTAAAGTTATTATCGGCAAAAATGAAATCAATATAGCTGACACACCCATTCCTCAAAAATCAGCGCAAGCCTATGTGCTTTATTCACAATTTGTTGATGATCAACTGGATCAGATTCTGCAATTAACCCGAACCGTATTTCCCGGGACTGCCTTAGAAGTTCGCATTGATAAGTACCCGGTTAAGGTTAACGATAACAATATATGGATTGGCCATGATTTATATCTGGAAGATGATGTTCATCGAGCGACCTATTGGGCGCCATTTTGGGGTGCTGAAAACAAGGGTGAATTGATTACTGCGGATGAGGCCATCGAAAAATTCGATTATTTTCTAAACATGGTGACCAACAACGGCAATAACATTAACCACATAATCGAGCAATTTAATTTCACCGATAACACACCTTATTTCCCCAATAACGCCAATATTAAACCGGATGAAGTCAATGACTTTTTACACAAAGCAGCGCCTTTATTAAAACAAAAATCCACCGGTTACGGCTTGTGGGCCTATCGGGATTATGCCGATAACCTGTTTTACAACGCCTATTTTGAACAAGGCTTACATGGTTGGCAGCATAATGAACAGGTTGAAATTGAAACGATTGACGGCGATAACTATGTGCGTATTAAAGATGATGGCTTTATTGAACAGACCATGCGGATTTCGGATCGTGTGATGCTGGCGGCATCCTACGACCATATGAATTTTTGTTACCATGGCCACAAAGCCGGTGAGTTGGTTATAACGATTAACCAGGAAGATGTTGCACAATTAAAGACCCAAACAGGGAATCACTGCCATCAAATTCCGGTTCAGTTATTTAAACAGCATTTAAACGGCACCATCAGAATACAGGCGCTCAGTGAGGTAATCATGGATGAAATAAAACTATTTGGTTTCATCCAAAAGCTTGGTGTGTATGACCATTTTGGCCAACCGGGCCCTTATTTAGAAGGTGTGCGTCAGTTAAACCGGTCGCTTGATTAGAGAGGACAAGCTGCGTGAATTTTAGCCAAAGGACTGTAGAAATACTAAGTCGATATGTCTTAATTGCCATAATGGCATTGATCATTGGTATTGTCGCAACTGTTTATACCATTCATCGACCCATAGATTTCAAATTTGGTGTGACTGTTGTAACTGATGAGGCCAATGCGTCCTGGCAGTTTTATTGTCACGCAAATAGTCATTACAGTGGTGAATTCAGAGTTGAAGGTTATTACACTTCAGAATACGAAATTGCACCGGGAACCTACCGAATAAAAATTCCCGTTGTATGTGATCATGATGCCACCCATTTGCGTTTTGATCCATTACCGGATGCCGGTGACGTCACCATCACTAATCTGCGTATACACACCCATGACTGGCAATCCCTGAATTTGGAAAAAGCCTATCGGTATATGAGGCCCATCAACAGCATTGCTCACATTAAATTGAAAGAAGAGGGACTTCATATTAAATCCATTGGCCATGATCCCCATCTTGAACTGGCCAATAACTTACAAGACTATATTCCCACAACCTGGCTACAGTTTCTGACATTTACAGTTAAGTTTGCCGTATATGCCTTTGTTGTGTTGTTACTACTTCAGTGGTTATTGGGAATTGTGTTAAAACACGCGGATCAAATTCTGAAAGCCGGTCAATCCGTCAACCAATACCTTGCAGATGGAATATTGAATGGGATTAACTCGGCCCGCATAAGGATCTTCAGTCACCAAAATTATAGTGTTGTGATTCTGTTATTGGTTTGTCTGTTTTTCGGTATTGCGGCCACTGTCTTTGCCAAACATTTGCTGATTAAAGAATACTGGGTTTATACTTTTGTTTGGCTGTCCATTTTCTTACATTCACTGCTGATTTTTGGTGCGTATGCTTTTTTGTTAAGGCTACTGGGTCATGCATATTGGGCGCGCTATGTGTTGGGTTATGCGGTGATCATTTGTGCGGTTTATATTTTTGCCGATGTTGGGCTATATACCCTCAACGGGATGCATGCGGATCATGGTTTGGGCATGCTTTTTTATGGCGGTTATGGTGAGTTTTTTAATAATTTACGTTTTACCGGCCTGCCTAAAAAAGAATTGATGGTGTATGTTGCGCTTTTGGTGTTGTTATTTATTGGGCTGGCATTTTTTATCTATTGGCTTGAAAAAAAGGTCCGTCGATTCAGGTTTGGCTTAACAGGCATACAAACATTTGTGTTGATTATGGGCACATTGCTGGTTATTTTCGGAAGTCAGAAATTAATTAATAATCAATTAAGCGGCAAGCAGGTTGCTGATTATAACAATCATTATATTTTTGGTTTAAGCTTTTACCGGTATGAGCCATTTCTGGTGAGTTATCCGATTCAATTAAAACCTTTTAAACGACAGGATAGTTTAGTTGGCGAAGTGCCCGTTCAGCATAATCCCTTAAACAACAAAGATATTTATTTATTCATTTTTGAATCTTTGCGCAGTGATATGGTGAATGTCGACGTCATGCCGTATTTAACTGAATTTAAAAATAAAGCGTTGACTTTTGAAAAAGGGGTGGCTTCGGGTAATGCCACCCATTATGGATGGTATGCCATTGTTAATGGTTTACAGCCGTTTTATTGGGCCCGTTATCGAAATCTACCGGACAAAAAAGGTTCTCTGCCATTACAGATTTTTAGCAAACTGGGTTATCAGATTAATGTTTACACGGCCAAGGATTTATCTTATTTGGGTTCTGATAAAATCATGTTTGGTGAAGCTTTGCAGCGAGTTGATTACATCAGTGATCACCCGAATCTAAGTCCGCCGGAACATGATGTCAGAATTACCCGGCAATTAATCAGCGATATCAACGAAACCCACCACCATGGTGCCCATCTCAATATAATCTTTTTGGATTCATCACACTATCCCTATCGCTGGTTAGACCAGGGAATTCAAGCCATCGAGCCTTTTGACGGTGATGCCTTGAATGGGCCCGATGTTTCTAAGGCTAAACGACTCATTAAAAAAGACAAGCAGTTGGTGGTTAACCGTTATAAAAATTCAATGCGGTTTATGGATTACTTATTTAACCAAGCGATTCAAGCCATTAAGCAATCACCCTCACAACAGGATTCGGTTATTGCGGTGGTCGGTGATCACGGCCAGCAATTTATGGAACATGGCTACATGTTACATGGCTTCACTTTATATGACGAAGACATTGATGTGCCCATATACTTCAAATTTCCTGACCGGTCGGGGGAATTACGTCAGGGAGTGGCTTCGCAAGTGGATATTATGCCCACATTGTTGGACTATATGGGTGTGGATATTGAACCATTTCAACGAAGCGATCAATTGACCGGGCAGAGTTTAATAAACAAAAATATTCAGCAATACGCTTTAACAACGGTGGCAGGCGAACAGAACACACCGTATTCTTTTGCATTAATCTCGCCCCAATGGAAAGTGCTTTTAAACACGGAACAAAACAGACCGACAGATTCAAAAGCCATTCATGTGATCGGGGTTTTGGATAAATCGGATCAGGCGTTCTTGCTTGATAAGCCGTCTAAAATGGCCTACAAAGATTTCATTGAACAGCATTTTCCCGAATTTTTTAATCGAATTGATATTTTTAAATAAGTTTTATTCATGGATGGCGGGTGTGTTGAAGTCAATGTTGTTGATATGGCTAAAACGACGCGTGATGTCATGACCGTCTTGTTGACGCCATTCCATCAGTTGTCTGCCTTGTTCAGTATATTGGATAATGCCGATATATGGTTCTTGCGGAAAATTATAGTGTTGGCTTCCCAGGTCTTCAAACACAGCATCCCAGGACGCGACAGGCGATTGGCCCCGTCCGCCTTCGGTATAAATAAATAAGATCACATCTTTGTTGTTGTTAAAATGGTTAAGTTGATCTCTTAAGTAGTCTGCGATGTAATCAAATGTCGCTGTATATTTATAGGCATTTCTGCTCACTATTTTGTTATTTTTTTTGTCATACACCAGAAGAAAAATATGGTGATTAAAACGTCTTTTATGGGTGTTGATTGGATAGCCGTTTACTAAAAATAAGGGTGTTTGATCCTGGCCGTTGATAATAAGTTGAGCCTGCTGTTTTTGCTGACTTGATTTAATCCGTATACTTGGATCAAAAGTCTTGTTCCAAACTATATTGGGGGTAAAAGTGGCAGCGTGAGCCCAGGATAGGGTCATTAAGCGTTCATTTTCACATTTGTCCAATGGAAAAGCTATGTTATCGGCTTTATTGCAACCGGGTGCTAACTGATCTTTTGGAGTCAGACTGTTGTGCCTCAGAAGAAAGCGATTGTGGTCTATGGAGCCGGGTGATAAACCGTTAATAAAATTAATATTGGTGTCAATGTTGAGCGAATCCATTAACATCGGTGCCATGTCGTAAAGACCTAAAGGCAAAGTGGTGTCAAAATCCAGGCCATTGATCAAAATTCCCAGGAGTTTATTGCGGTTAAAATCAGTGCCAAAAAGTTCTTTAATTAAATCCACATCAAAAACGCCATGATCCCCGGTAATAAAGACTGTGGTGTCGTCTAAAATATCTTGTTCTTTCAGATTATCGATAAAACGACCCAGCATATAATCCGTACAATGAATACCATCTAAAAATTCATTTTTGATGGGTGTGGATGCGTATTTTGGACATGTGGGGTCAGGGTTGCCATTTAAGTGGGTCGATAAAGTTAACAGGCTTACATGGAAGGGCTGATCCTTTTCATTCAAATATTTTATTCGCTCTAAGGCGTGACTGAACAGTTCTCCATCTTGTAAGCCCCAGCTGTTGGCCTGATAATCGCTGGGAACATCATAATCATGCCAGCCCCAGACTTTATCAAAGCCCATGGATTCAAGATGCAAAGCTTTATTGGCAAAATGTTTTTTGGCGCCACCGATAAATTCTTGTTGGTAATCGAGTTGATGTAAAACATTGGCTAAACAAGGCAGTTTTTGGTACTGAATCTGATCTTTACTGATGTTATTCCCTGATAACATTTGTGGTATAAGCCCACATTGACTGGATACCAGGCCTTGAATGGTAATCAGCGCAGTGGACTGATAGTTTTCTAATTCACCATAAGTGTCTTTAAGTTGATTAATATGGGGTGTTAAATCCGGATATCTGTCGCTGGCAGAAAAAATATGGCTAAAAGACTCGAGATAAATGACGATAAGATTTTTCGGCGAACTTTTAAATTCAGCTTGAATTGAAGCTTTATCCTGATAAACAGGGTGAATACCAAATTGTCTATAAGGTTCAACTTCTTTGGCAGTCAGGCCCGACAATTCGACATTGTAATTAAATTGGTAATAACCCGTGACAAATCGCCCTATGGCGCTCCCTAAAGCGGTGAAATATAAACCGCTTAAGGAGATGATTATCAGTATCCAGGCCGTGGTTGCTGATGTTTTTAAAGGAGGTGAAAATAGCAGAAGAATACACCATAACAACACCCCTAAAATCACCATAGAATAGATGATCGGGTTCATTTTAAAGGCAATAAAAAGTGATTCAGGCTCCAGATGTAAAAAAGTTTGCTCATTAAAGCCCACACCGGAAAACTTATAAATGATTACTTCAGTGAATGCCAGACAAATCACCAGGAACAGCACGACGAAAGGCACAATCAGTAAAAAGCGGTGTCTTGAATTTACAGTGCTCTTAAGAATGACAGCGATAAAAATCAACAAAAACAAATTGGCCAAAGCAATATCAGTCGCTGAATAGGTGTTTATATAAACAGCTTGTAGCAAAAGATAATTTGAGGCTGAAATAAGGATTAGATAAGCCAAACCCCAAAGTAAGACGGTGGCAATTATTTTCATATCAGCGGTGCATTATTTAGGATGTCGTTTTTCATGGGTCGTTATTATAGCCATCTATTGAAAACTATCCTAATGAACTATTCACATTTTATATTATGAGATTGAATAATCGACTTGCTAACAATATATTAAGAGAGCTGTGATAAAATAGCGGCAAAATTATAAAGAATAAGGTAATCATTATGGCTAAATCACAAACATTACAAGATCCTTTTTTGAATGCATTACGGAAAGACCGCATTCCGGTGTCGGTTTTTTTGATGAATGGTATTAAATTACAAGGTGTTGTTGAATCCTTTGATCAGTTTGTTATTGTCTTAAATAACACCACTAATCAGCTGGTTTACAAGCACGCGATTTCAACCATCGTACCGTCAAAAAATATCAGCACTTATAAAATCCAGCAAGGTGAAGATTAATTGTCACCCAATTCAAGTCAAGCGGGCGCTCGCCCGCTTTTTTTAACGCATGATTAAAAACAGTCAATTCATCCAAGCCGGTCACCCGACAGCGTTGACCTGGTCTGTTCATGCTGATTTTAAGGCCTCTTCGAATGTTTGAGAGATCCAAACGCGGCAATCGCGCCATTCTTTTATGCCCGGCACCGATGGAATACGAACGACGTTCGGATCATGCTGAGCACATGGCAGAATTTAAAGAATTGGCGTTAAGTGCCGGCGCCGAAATTCTTGATGTGCTGGTCAGTACCCGTCAGAATGTGGATTCTAAATACTATGTCGGTACCGGTAAAGCTGAAGAATTGGCAGAAATGGTTAAATCTCATGAGGCGGATTTGGTGTTGGTGGATGCACCCTTATCGCCGGTACAAGAGCGTAACCTGGAGCGACTGGTGCAGGCGCGGGTGTTGGATCGGCGGACTTT
>CAZLAW010000060.1:0-11803 GCA_964557625.1 uncultured Marinicella sp. | reverse complement strand
CAGTGAAACCGATGAAATAACTGGTTTATTTAATCGTCGTCATTACGCCCGTTACAGTCAGAAATTATTGGATACACTGAATCGGAATTCACAACCTTTGTCCGTTTTAATGTTTGATTTGGATGATTTTAAACACATTAACGATGACCTGGGTCACGCTGCCGGTGATGTGGTGCTGATTGAAATCAGCCACATCATGACTAACCATTTAAGGAAATCGGATTATGCTTATCGTTGGGGTGGTGAGGAGTTTTTGGTGTTATTACCACAAACACATATGGATAATGCCAAACAAGTCGCCGATAAGATTATTCAACACGTGGCTGATAAACCAATTTATTACCACAAGCATGAAATAAAAATCACCATCAGTGCAGGTGTGACTGTTTATACTCCCGAAGACGGTTATTTACAACAAACCATAAAACGGGCAGACAAAGCCCTGTACCAAGCCAAGCAACAAGGTAAAAACAAGGCCGTCGTGGCAACCATCGAAGAGCCAAACGGCGACGATGTTACTGAATTAGTCAGTGTCCCTTAAAGCCGTCACTTTCACAAAAGACCGCGACGGCGTTTTTAAATTAAATTTTTAATTCTTCGACTCAATGGAAGGGTTGGTTTTTATCCGCTTTATCCTGGAGTAATTGCGCAGGCTCAAAACGACTGCCATGTTGCTGTGCTAAATGATGAAGCGTTTCACAGATATCGCCGGCACCACGGGTATCGATATAGCCGAACGGACCACCGGTAAAAGGTGGAAAGCCCAAACCCAGTATTGCTGCTAAATCGCCATCTGCCGCACTCGCTAAAATGCCTTCTTCCAGGCAATGTACACACTCATTCACGAATACCAGGCCAATACGATTCTGGATGGTGGTTTTATCTATGCTTGTACGCTCTTCGCCACCAAAATACTGATAAATATCCGTATTCACAGATTTTTTGCCTTTTTTGGGATAGCGATAAAAGCCTTTTCCGGATTTACGGCCATACAGTTTGGCATCAGCCAGTTTTTGTACGGTATCGTCTTGTTCAATACCACGTTCAATAAACATGTCCCCGAGCGCACCCCGGGCAATATGGGCACCGACATCAATACCCACTTCATCCATAAGTGCCAACGGTCCGACCGGAAAGCCCCAGTCCTTCATGGCATTATCGACGTCTTCTATTTTGGCGCCATCATGCAACACTTTGATGGCCTCATGGGTCATGGCTGATAGCACCCGTGTGGTATAAAAACCCGGTCCGTCTTTAACCACTACCACAGTTTTGCCTTGTTTTATACCAACATTTATGGCCATTTGACGGGCTTTTTTAGATGTTTTATTGGTGACAATGACTTCCAGCAGCGGCATTTTTGGCACCGGTGAAAAGTAATGCATGCCGACCACATTATTGGGGTTATCTGATTTTTTGGTGATATCAGCCAGGGGCAGCGAAGAGGTGTTGGTGGCAAATACCGTACTCTTTTTACAGCGTTTTTCGGCGTCTGCCAATACCTTTTGTTTTAAACCCAAATCTTCAAACACGGCTTCTATAATCAAATCGGCCTCACAAATGGCGTCTGCCTCCAAGGTGGTTTCGATGTTGGCCATTAACTGATCGCGATCCACCGCTGTCATGGCTTTTTTGTTCACCAGTTTGGTAAAATTATCCCAAATGGTTTTTAACGCTGAAGCAATGCCTTCGGGGTTAATGTCTTTGAGTATCACATGGTAGCCATTTTTAATGGAGACCTCGGTAATACCGGCACCCATAAAGCCGGCACCAATCATGGTAATGGCCTCGGTGTTTTCGGTTTTATTGTTATTTTTTAGTTTCTTATTGTCTTGAATGGCCAAAAACAAGCGTATCAGGTTTTGTGAGACCGGTGAGGCATGTAGTTCACCAAAAGCCATGGCTTCGGCTTCCAGCCCTGCCTGTAAGCCGTCTTCGAGACCAATTTCCACACAATCGAGTATTTTTAAGGGTGCGGGATAATTACCCCGGGTTTTCTTCATGACCGTTTCCCGGGCTTTTTTCAGGACATAATTACGCCCCATCGAAGTGGCCAGGGCTTTATCGATCAGTGATGTTTTTTTCGCGCGCCGTTTAACCGGGCTATGGGCTTGTTGTAAAGCCGCCTGGTAGAGGCCTTCTTTATGGATAAGTTCATCCACCAGACCATTTTTCTTGGCGCTGTACGGATAAATGTTTTTACCGGTCAATAAGGCATCTAAACCATAACGTAATGAGGTTAATTTAATGATGCGTTGGGTGCCGCCACCACCGGGTAATAAGCCGAGTTTCATTTCCGGTAAACCAAACACGGTTTTTTCATTGGTGCTGGCAATGCGGTAATGACAGGCCATCGCCACTTCCAGACCGCCGCCTAAACAGGCACCGTTAATGGCCGCAATCACCGGCTTTTTGAGTTGGCTTAAACGCGTTAGAATTTGGTTGCCTTCTCGGGATAATTTCTCGGCTTCCTCAGAGGATTCCATGCGCTGAAATTCCTTAATGTCAGCACCGGCAATAAAACAATTGGGCTTTTTGGAGATTAAAATCGCAGCCTTAATGTCATTGTTTTGTTCAAGGGTATCCAGTAAGCCACGGAAATCATCGAGCATGGCCACAGACAATGTATTGACCTCCGAACTCGGTTGATCCATCCAGATGGTGGCAATGTCGTTATTAATATCTAATTCAAAATTGGCCATGATGTTATCCTATTTTTTTCAGTAAAATTGAAGAACCCAATCCACCGGCAGCGCAAGCGCTGATCAGTGCGTATTGGCCTTTTGATTGTAGCAAGCGTCGCGTGGCAGCGGTCAATAAACGACTGCCGGTGGCGCCGAAGGGGTGACCCAAAGACAGGGAGCCGCCCTGGGTGTTGATTTTTTCCATGGGAATTTCACCCACCGGTTTATCCAGGCCCAATTGATTTTTACAAAAGTCTTTGTCTTGTAAAGCGGCTAAGTTAGCCAATACCTGGCCGGCAAAAGCTTCATGAATTTCAAACACATCAATGTCATCAAGGCTAAGTTGCGCTTCATTCAGTAATCGGCTGATGGTGTAGGCCGGGCCCAGTAACAGTTCACCTTTGGGTGTCTGACCGGAATAGACAAAACCTTCAATCACCACTTGCGGCTTGAGTTTTCTTTTTTTGGCTTCTGCCAGATTCATTAATAAACTCACAGATGCACCATCGGTAATTGGGGATGCATTACCGGCCGTGACGGTTCCGTGGGGTTTCACGAATACCGGCTTTAAAGAAGCCAGTTTTTCCATAGAACTGTCGGCATAAAAGGTGTTGTCTTGCTGAATGACTTCAAATTCAGGTGGGATGGTAATAAATTCAACTTCCTGTTCAAACTGACCTTCCTGCCAGGCTTTGGCAGCCATCTGGTGAGAACGTAATGCATAGGCGTCCTGTTGTTCACGGCTGATATTAAATTTAGCCGCCAACTGGTCAGCATCCTGTCCCATGGTTAAACCCGTTGAAAATTCAGCAATGGCCGGTGTTACCGGAACCAAAGACTTGAATTTAAACTGTTTAAACACCTGCCAGTAATCTTTAAAGCCTTTGGCTTTTTGAGCGGCCATTAAAGTCTTTTTTAATTCATGGGTAATGCGTACCGGCGCATCTGACATCGACTCAACACCGCCCGCCAGGCCAATGTTAATGGCGCCTGACTGAATGTCTTGCGCTGTATTGGTAATGGCGCGGTTACCGGAGATACAGGCCATAGTGACTGTGTAGGCCGGTGTTTTGACGTCAATACCGGCACCAATCATGGCTTCTCTGGCAACATTTGAGGTGGCCGCATTTTGAATGACGCTGCCCATAATAACTTGATCACAGTCTGATTGTAAAAAATCGTGACGGTGTTTGATTTGATTAATCACCATACGTGCCAAATCGTAGGCTTTCAGGTCCTGGGCTTTACCACCCGGAGACTTCATAAATGGGGTGCGAAGCCCATCGATGACAGCCACTTGTGAGTCTTTAAAAATCATTTTTATCCGAATTAAGATTGAATCCATAACATTGTCACCATACGCCTGCGTATTGTCAAGTTTTAGGCAGTGCAAATGCCTGATGATGATTTTTAACGGTTATGAAATTAACAATATCTGAATGGAATGGCACAAAGGTATAAAATAATCCGTTATAAAGACAGGAAATACTTAACCTAAAGCCCGATTTAGTGTAGAATGCGCGCACTTTGGGGCAGGTAAAACTTTACTAAGGGGCTTTTGCTCAACCCACTCTTGATGATGTTTGGCTGTGACCAGATTGAGAATGGATTGTGCAAAGGCTGCTTTTCGTTAACCTTTCCAAAATTACTTTTAACAAGATACAAGAAGGCAATCATGACAACAGATTTAAGTAAATACAGAAATATTGGTATTTTCGCGCACGTTGATGCAGGTAAAACAACCACCACCGAGCGAATTTTAGGTTTAACCGGTAAAATTCATAAAATGGGTGATACCCATGACGGTGATGCCACCACCGATTTTATGGATCAGGAGCGTGAACGCGGTATTACCATTCAATCAGCGGCCACCAGTTGTATGTGGAATGATCACCGCTTAAATATTATTGACACACCGGGTCACGTGGACTTTACCGTTGAAGTGTATCGTTCATTAAAAGTTTTGGACGGCGGCGTGGGTGTTTTCTGTGGTTCCGGTGGTGTTGAGCCTCAATCTGAAACCAACTGGCGCTATGCCAACGACTCAAAAGTTGCCCGGATTATTTTTGTTAATAAATTAGACCGGATTGGTGCTGACTTCTTAAATGTGGTTAAGCAAGTGAAAGATGTGTTGGGTGCCACACCCCTGGTCATGACGTTGCCGATTGGACGTGAAGATGAATTCACCGGCGTGGTTGATGTTTTGGAGCGTAAAGCCTACGTCTGGGACGGCAGTGGCGATCCATTGGCTTATACGGTTGAAGAGGTACCGGCTGATATGGTTGATCAGGTGGAAGAATACCGTGAAGCGATGATTGAAACGGCTTTGGAACAGGACGATGAAGCCTTAGAAAAATACTTAGAAGGTGAAGAGCCTTCCATTGAAACCATTAAAAAATGTATTCGACAGGGCACCAATAAACTGGCCTTTTTCCCCACTTACTGTGGTTCGGCCTTTAAAAACAAAGGTGTGCAACTGGTATTGAATGCCGTGGTTGATTACTTACCGGCGCCGACCGAAGTACCACCCCAGCCTGAAGTGGATTTGGAAGGTAACGAAACCGGTGAATACGCCATTGTTGATCCGAGCAGACCACTGCGCGCTTTGGCTTTTAAAATTATGGATGACCGCTACGGTGCCTTAACTTTTATCAGAATTTATTCAGGTGTGTTGGAAAAAGGCATGACTGTATTGAATACCTTTACCGGTAAAACCGAACGGATTGGTCGAATTGTTGAAATGCATGCCGATGCGCGCGAAGAACTGGAGTCAGCCCAAGCCGGTGACATTGTCGCCGTACTGGGTATGAAAAATGTCCAGACCGGTCATACCTTATGTGATCCTGACAATCCGGCCACTTTAGAGCCGATGGTGTTCCCCGATCCGGTTATTTCGATGGCAGTGGCACCAAAGGATAAAGCGGCCGCTGAAAAACTGGGTGTTATCTTAGGTAAAATGATTAAAGAAGACCCGTCTTTCCAGGTTGAAACCGATGAAGATTCCGGTGAAACTATCTTAAAAGGAATGGGTGAGCTTCACTTGGACATTAAAGTGGATATTTTGAAGCGTACCCATGGTGTTGAAGTGGAAGTGGGTCAGCCGCAAGTGGCTTACCGTGAAGCCATCACCGCGCCGGTGACTGATTCTTATACCCATAAGAAACAATCCGGTGGTTCAGGTCAGTTCGGTAAAATTGATTACACCATTGAGCCCGGTGAAACCGGTTCCGGTTACGTTTTTGAATCCACGGTAACCGGTGGTAATGTACCGAAAGAATACTGGCAGGCGATTGAAAAAGGCTTCCAGTCAATGATGCAAGAAGGGACTTTGGCCGGCTATCCGTTGCAGGATTTAAAATTCACCCTACAAGATGGTCAATACCATGCAGTTGACTCCTCAACCATGGCTTTCGAAGCTGCCGCCAAAGGTGCTTACCGACAATCGATTCCAAAAGCCAAACCACAACTGATGGAACCCATTATGAAAGTGGATGTGTTCACCCCTGAAGATCATGTGGGTGACGTGATTGGTGACTTAAACCGCCGCCGCGGTATGATTAAGTCTCAAGATCCGACCGCCACCGGTGTGCGTATTAAAGCGGATGTACCTTTATCTGAGATGTTTGGTTACATTGGTTCGCTGCGTACCATGACTTCGGGTCGGGGTCAGTTCTCTATGGAGTTTTCACACTACATGCCATGTCCTGCGAACATTGCTGATGAAGTGATTGAAGCAGCCAGAGAGCGACGCAAAGCCAGTTAAATTAAGCGGATAAGCGTATGATAAAAAGGGCGGCTTTTAAGCGGCCCTTTTTTGTGCCCCGGGTTAAGATACCACCATGACTGACATTAACTTTAAACAAAAACTGAATATTAACCGCCCCTATGGTGCGCAGCTTGCTGAGCCAGGCTGGTCGGCCATTGAATATGCCCTGGAAAGTGATCGCGGCCGCATCATTAACGCCCCGTCTTTACGGCGTTTGCAACAAAAAACTCAGGTTTTTCCTTTAGAGCGTAATGCCGAAGTACGTTCACGTTTGACCCACTCATTGGAAGTCCAGCAAAATGGCCGCTACCTGGTACAAACGGTGTATAAAAAACTGGCTGAAAACGCCCGGGAATATGGATTAGACGGTGGTCAGCAAGCGGTGACTTCTTTAGTGGAGATGGCCTGCCTGATGCATGACATCGGCAACCCGCCATTTGGTCATTTTGGTGAACAGGTGATTTCCCAGTGGTTTACAGATTATTTATCTGATGACCACCATTGGCCGGTGAACAACGCATCCGCACAACTTAAAAGTAGAATGCAGCGTGATTTAAGTCGATTTGAGGGCAATGCTCAGGCGATTCGATTAACCGCGCGCTTAGAACGCATGAACCTAAGCTATGCCCAAACAGCCGCCATCTTAAAATACAGTCGCTGTAATGCAGAGATGCCAGACAACACACTGAATTACCTGCATAAAAAATCCGGCTTCTATTTATCGGAGCAGGACTTTGTTTCGCATATGTGGGCAGCCGTATCGGTGGAACCGGGGCATCGTTATCCGTTCACTTATCTGATGGAAGCCGCCGATGACATTGCGTATTGTCTGGCTGATATTGAGGATGCGGTGGAAAAGGGGATTATGCCGCTGGATTATCTGATTGAGTTGATACTTTCCGCTTTTCAAAAGTTCGGCGGTATTGCCGATAAAGCCTTTTTAGGTCAGCAAACTGATCAGTTGCAAAGTCTACAAACCGTGTTAGACAAAGCCTACCGGGACAGTCAACAAGTGGCTATTAACAGCAACCAATCGTTTTTTATCAAAATCAGGGTTCCCATTATCCATTATCTGGTCAATCACGCCGCCAATCAGTTTGTGACCAATATAAAAGCCATATATCATGGCCATTTCAACCAAGCCCTGTTAGAAGACGGCAGTCAGGCCCATCGCTTACTCAAAACCTTTAAGCAAGTGGGCTATGATCATGTGTACTGCCACAATGAAGTCCAAAAGCTCGAACTGCAGGGCCAGCAAATTATCTCAGGCATTTTAAACCACAACGCGTCTTTGTTGGTCTTGCCGTTTGATGATTTTCAACGTTTACTCAAGCCCGGTAAGTTATCCGCACACCGCTTACTGATAAACCGCATCGACTCCAATCACCTCAAAGCCTACCAACTGGCCATGCAAGAAGTGGATTCTGATCACGATTTGTGGGACTTTTACCACCGCTGTCGCTTACTCCAGGACCACATCAGTGCCATGACCGATCACAGTGCCTATGATGAGTATCGGTTGTTATATGTCAGTGATTGACGATTTTAAGTTCTAAAAAAACCCCGCCGAAGCGGGGTTATTGTCCATTGATGGGTTAAGGAGGCGTTACCCCTTCAAAACCATCTGCAAAAATCAAATCAGGCAATGATACTGATTCAGGAAATAAACAGAATTTTGTCAAGGAACCTGTTATACCACCCGCCGGATCACTGGCATTTAAACGCCATTGTCCGTTTAAACTTTCGCCGTTAAATGTAGACAAAGGCTCATCGGGTTTTAAGTTTCCACCGATACCCGGTGGGTTGGCAGCACAGTAATCTTCGACCGGAGTAGTGCTGGTGTCATCAAATATCACATCAACATCATCCACGCTGCAACCATAAGTGGAAGCCGGTACACCGGGTTGATCCATTAAAGTGACACTGGTGCCGGTCGACTCATGGGTTAAGGTTAAGACCAAATCCCCCGGCCATCCATGATCAGCCCCCACAGAAACCTGGAGATTTGTGAGGGTCTCATTGGCAACCAAATTGAGACTTTTGCTAATACCCGTCGCATTATCATCTGGAATGGTTTCAGAGCCGGTCCAGCAAATCTTGTTTAAGGTGGTAAAACTGAACGTGGCGGATGCTGGTGATTGACCACAGGTGTTTTCTGCAGTGACCCGCCAGTAATAGGTGGTGTCAGGATTTAAGGTCAATAAGGAAGTATAACTGTTACCGTCAACCAGTGAAGATTCAACAATTGTATTAAACCCAGAATCACTGGCTAACTCAAATAAGTAGGTTTTTACATTACTGTTTGCATCCCAGGTAAATGTTGGCATCGCACCATCCACACCGGTTTCCCCATCAGTGGGGGATTGTAGTGTTGTGGTAGCGGGTGGTTGATCATAAATATCTAAGTTAAGATTAAGTGATCTTTGGTCTGTACCATCGTTACCTTGTGCGTTGATAACATAGCCACCGGGTATAACGTTGCTCAAATTACCCAGTGTTAAGATTGATGATCCGGGGGCAGAGACCGGATTGGCAGAAAGTGCCACGCTACTACCTGCCGGTTGACCGGTGGCACTTAGAGTGACATAACCGCTGTAGCCTAATATTGAATTGACATCAATATTGTATATGGCATCGTCAGGCGTACAAACATCAACCGAATTATTGGCGGTCGTCAGTGTAAAAGTGGGATTTTGAGCGCAGTTATAGCAAACCAGAGCAAAGTCCTGATCGGTTCCATCACCGCTGTTAGGTACACCGTCACCGGCAATATTGGTGGCCATAATATCGATATTTATATCAGTGGCTACACCGGGTGGTAAAAAGACCGCTTCGTAATTATTAGCTGAATCAGCTGAGCCGCCTGTCACCGAGTATTGACCGTTAAAATTATTACCCAGATAGGTGTCGCCGCCTGTGGTGACACTTAAGTCCAGGTTATTGACCTGTGGTGAGGTGCCGACGGCACCGGGTTCATCTGTATAAGTCATCACCACACGAACCGGTTTTGAAGGATCTGCAACTGCGCCAACCCAGTTAAAGTTCTCGCCGGTGTTATCAAAAACCACACTTTGATCGATCAAATACTTATTGGTGTCATCAAACATCTCATCTAAATTGGGCATGCCGTAACCCTGACTGTTACTGGGCAAGCTGTCATTGGCAGAAACCCCGGTTAAGTAAGTCGGATGTGCCACTAAATAAGCCTTCATCATGGCCGGACTGGGTGATGAGAACGTGCCCAGCATCGTTGCCGGAGGATTTTCTAACCAATAATAGGCCAGTGATGCGACACCGGCCACAGCTGGCGTGGAATGCGAAGTGCCCGAAGAGGCGGCAATGGCTGTTTGACCACCGGGTCGATATTGATCACATACACCCGTACCGTTATAACCACTGCTGGTTGAGGCTGTACCGTGGATATGGGTGCCGGGCGCAATGACTTCAGGTTTGGTTCGATTACCCGGTGATGGGCCACGACTGGAAAATCCAATGACATCCATGGCATTATCCGCACCACTTGGCCCAATGACACAACCATCAGTCCAATTGCCATCTTCATCAACAGGTCGATAATTTTCTGAGGCGCCCACCGTAATCATGTTTTTACCATTACCGGGTGAACCGACAGTGGCCGCAGACGGACCGGAATTGCCGGCAGCGAATATGGTAATCAATTCCTGGTTCCCGGCCGCCGTACCGTCTGCATCACGGGTACCGACGTCGAAAGCCTGGGATGAATCATCATATGAGCCAGCACAACCGGAACAACCCCATGAGTTGCTCATAATTTGAGCACCATTTTGAGCCACTGATTCAATCAGACCGGTATCTGTGTTGCCACATTTGCTCAAATCAAATCCACCCGGGTCAAAAATTCGGGTACCGGCAATGCGTGCATATGGATTAACGCCCTGGGTTCTGATATAGCCATTGGGATCGATGTAGGGGAATCCCACACGACTTTCAAAGCCCCCGACGATGTTGGTATTTAAATGACCGTGACCACCGATACCTTCTCCACTGGATTCGCTGGTGCAATTGGCCACGTAGCTCAATCGTGAAGGATTGCCCAATAAGCCGTTTTCATGAAATGTGGCATCACCGGAATTAACTGTGCCATTGCCAATCCCGTCATCCGTTACATCAACAACCGGATAATCAGCCGCGTTGGTAGAAAAACCTTTGTTGATTAAAAAGCTGTCGTAACCTGTCATGGCAGGCTGCGAGCCGTCCGGTGTTAAATCACCGGTTAAAATCATGTTTTGAACTTCATCATTGAGGGTGCGCTCAAAATACTCACTGACCCAAAATGAATCCACTAAATTGAGTAAAGTCGGTAAATCCTTGACCGATACGGTGATTCGGGTGCTGTGAAATTTCATCACTTGGCGCCAGGGCGCATTAACCTTGTGTGCCAATTGATTGATCACCGCCTTACTGCGGCCATTTTCCGGACTGTCCGCCAGTTGTACCACCACATTGATGGTTGTATTGCTCTGGGTGCTTTGTGGTTCACGCATAACCCGGTCAATGGTTTTGCCTTTTTTGAATTGAGCGGTGTAGGGTTGATTAAATTGAATAAACTGTTCTCTGCTTTGCAGTGAATCCAATGCTTGAGTCGCTGTGGCATCAGCCCACACCAAATAGCCATTATTGGCCACATAATGAATTAACTTCACCCCGTGTTGGGTTAAGTTATTAAGCCATTGCTGCTTAACCGGCCCGTTAAACTGAATGATTCGTAATCCCGCTCCGGCCTCAGTTTGCAGTGCATTGGCTTCAAAATCATATTGATTGCCAATATTCTGGGTATCAAACGTAAATGAATCAAACATCAACGTGTTCATATCATCAACAATATTGACTGATGCGTTTTTATCGGCTAATTGTTGTGCTTCTATAGCTGACATGCGATAGAGCTTAAATTGTCCATAATCTTCTATCAGGCTCGATTGGGGGATTTGTTTTAGTGTTTGTTTGCCTTTCACCATCACTTTGACTTCATCAGCCAAAGAAGGGGTGGTTGCCATACAGGCAACCAAAGCTAAACATAGGGGCTTTTTAATCATTTAATTATCCTCTTTTTAAATATAACGATGAAACTATTTTATTAATCTTATAACAAGAATGAAATGAAATTAAGATGATTTTTTGATTGGTGACAATAATTTGAAATCAGTCACATAACATTGCCTAAAAATCATGTGTAATTAAATTTTTTTATACTATTTTATTTATATCTGCTGCTTTACAATAAAAACATTTATAATAGATTGTATTCATATTCTAAATACCCTTTATTCACCCAAGGCGATTAAAGTGTAAATATAAGAATAAAAGGAACCTTAAA
>CAZLAW010000059.1:0-12172 GCA_964557625.1 uncultured Marinicella sp. | reverse complement strand
GAGGTCAGCAACAAAGCCAGCGTAACCAGGTACTTGGTTAAACCAACTTTAGAAATTTGAGATATCAACATACCTTCCCTTCCAGTTCAAAAATTGAGAAATAATGTGTGAACAATTGATTCTGATTTTCATCGATCCCAACATCGTTTCGTCGTCAAAAATCAAACAAACCAATCCACACTCGACTTAGTGGTGACCAAGAATAACTTTCTTTTTTGAAAAATTAAAGAACTAATTAAATAATTTACAAAAAATTCACCTGTATTTAAGTTTTAAATTCCTTAAAATGATGACCTCATTAAAATCAAGATTAACTGAATTTATGCCGATTAGCACTGCCTGGCGGCATGTGGCCGCTTTTATTTATGACCTGTTCCCTATTGTCGGCCTATGGCTGATTACATCGGTGGTGGTGGTTTTGTTGCGTGGCGGTGAAGAAGTGCCGCCCGGAACTTTATGGTTTCAGCTATTATTAACCGCAGAATGTGTTTTTTATTTTATTTTTTCCTGGAAGAAAGGTGGTCAAACTTTGGGCATGCGGGCCTGGAAAATAGGCATCGAGGACTATGATACCCTGTCCTGGTGGCAAACTTTGTCACGTTTTTTGATTGGCCTGGTGTCGGTTTTGTTATTGGGTGCCGGTTTATGGTATAAAAAGCTCAACCGAAGGCAATTGAGCTGGATGGATATTGTCAGCGGTCATCGTACAGTCAATGTAATCCAATCACCGGCAAATGATTAAAACCGTTTTATACCACCACGCAAAATCAACACAGCCACGGCACAAATAACAGCCGGTGGCACCACCGTCATAAGCGGTGGTGGCAAATGATAAACCTCACCTAAATTGAGCAAGGTTTTATTCATTAAATAAATGACGATACCAATCACCATCCCCACAACCAAACGCTGGGAAAAGCCGGCCTGCCTGGCATGTCCAAACAACACCAGCATACCGCACATGGCGGTGGTAATGACCAACAAAGGAAACGTTATTTTTGACCACCTGGCCATTTGATAAGCACTTTGCAAGGAACCAGATCGGGTATTAAACTGTTGGATTTGCTTTAAATCACGTAGACTGAGGTATTTTGCCCGGGTGGTTGATAAATTTAATATCCTTGGCTCAATCCGTGACTGCCACTGTTGCGATTCAATCTGTTCAGTTTGCACACCTTGTTCACTGAACACAGAAACTTTTAAGTTTTCTAAGGTCCACTGTTTATCCGCATACAGTGCCTTTTCAGCTTCAGACACCCGAACCAATTGTTGATTATGCAATTCAAAAACCGTCACCCCGGTTAACAGGTAATGACCTGATTCGGGTTGTTTGGTCATCTTATTACTGCGGAACACCACATCGCCATCTTTAATCCAAACCGCATGGGTGACGGAAGTGGCCTGACCTGCGGAGATTTTTTCATTACGAAACTGTTGTGCCATTTGTTCGGATTTGGGCGACACGTATTCACCCATTAACGTCACCGGCACCAGCCACACCATTAAAGCTGTCAACATCATGCCGGTAATTCTCAACTGACTGACACCGGCAGAACGCATCACCACAAATTCTGATCCGGCGGCCAAAGCACCCAATGAAACCACCACTGCAACCACTGCACTGACCGGAAACAGCTCATAAATTTTACTGGGAATGGTTAACATCACAAAAAAGAACACATCTCCCAGTGTGTAATAGGCCGTGAGGTCGTTCAGCTCCTTAATCAAACCAAACAACACGTCAATAGCAAGTAACAAGACCACCGCCATCGCCAGACCAAAACTCATGGTTTTAAATATATAGCGGGTTAAAATCATGCTTAAACGCCTTACGAATTTAATTGAATGGTCTGGCGCCGGAAAACACGACCGTCCAGTCGCCGCAGTCGCCACCAGGCATACAACACAAATATAACATACACCCACCACAAACCCAGCGCCATCGGAAGGCTGCCCTGAGCTAACAACGACTGACCAATGGTCAGCAGGTTAATCAATAGAACATAAGCCGCCAAGCCGGTGACTAAATTGATGTATTTGGCTTCTCGATGAGAGGTTTTACTTAAAGACACCGCCAGCAAAAACAACACCACAACCGAAATCGGCGGTACCAAGCGATAATGAAATTGCGCCTGATCATTCAAGTCCTGACTGCTCCACAATGCCAAAGTTGTTTTTGACTGCTCATCCAAGGCTGCAATTTCCTGTTTTAAATCAGGTAATTTAATGTCATTGCGTTTAAACCGCATCATTTGGTACCGGTTGGTGCCGGGCACACCTTCATTGCGATATCCGTCAAATAAAGCCACATACTTGTGTCCGTTTTCCTCAAACTCATAACCATAGGCGGCCGTGATGGTATCAATCCGATCCGGATGGTGAATATTGGCAAAAATATTTTCCACCCGTTTGGTCTCGGGGTCAATGCGCTCCACATATATCACACCGTCATCTGAGAAAAAGTTTTGGAACTTTCCCTCTGATAAGCCCATCAATGAAATTTCTTCACTGGCGCGGGTGGTTAATTCTTTGGATAATTGAGCCGCCATCGGCGCAATCCATAACGCCAGAATTGTGGTGATGACAAACACCACAACAGCCAACGGTACCAACGCCTTCAGTAAATCCCGCATTGATAACCCAAAAGCATGCATCATCAATGCTTCCTGATTTCGATATAATCCACTGAGCGCCGTCAACACGCCCAAATAAAAAGATAAGGGAATTAAAATATTTAGCACATCGACCGAACGTAGACTTAATTCAATCAACAGCAAATCAGGTGCCAACACCCCTCTGGCAATGGCGCGTAAAGTCGATGTAAACAAGGTACCCACCATCAACAAAAACAGCAGCATTAACACCACCAGGGTGGTTAATGCACATTGTTTACGCAAATAGTGGGTTAAAATCATGAATGATGTTTTGAAAAAACGGCCATTTTAACAGTTAAATGCGACCCGTGTATAAATCCGCTGAATTAGCAATCAAAAAACCAGCTTTGAAAACACACTTGATTTCCAGTTTTTCACTGGTGAAAGCTTGAGATGTTGATTAAAATCCCCAGTTCGTTCGTGAAGTGCTGCTTTGCAGCACGACCCGCCGAGCCGGTTGGTAAGCGAAGCGAACCAGAGGCGAAAGCGCGAAGTTATAAGAAGTGTTCGCCGCGGCCGCTTTCACTTTTGTTGGAAACAAAAGTGAATAAAGTCCCAAGAACACACCTTTTTTTAGGAGAAAATTGATGTCATTACACGCAACTGAACAATCCGCTCACCAAAACAAAGCCGACCAGGTGGTTATCGGCTTTTTTAAAGACCAACATAAAAATCAACACACGGCGTCTTTTAACGACGAACTGAAAAAGCACATTGAAGATCGTTTCAACAACAAAGACTTCACCGGTCAATCCGGCCAACAAGTGACTTTGTATCTCGACAACGGCCAGCAACTGCTATTGGTTGGCTTGGGTCCGAATGATAAATTTTCGCCCACTGCACTTTATGACACCACCCATAAAGTGGTTTCTGCCGCGGCCGCTTCGCGCTGCCAATCGGTGGCCTTGTATTTAAATGATCATGAGTATGAACACATTGATGCCGAGCAAGCCACTAAATTAGTGAGCCTGGCTGCGTCCCATGCCGCCTACCGCTATGAGGACACCAAATCGTTTAAGGACGACAATAAACATGCATTAGATCGCATTGAAGTGGCGACCAACGATAACACGGCCGAAGCATTTCGGCTGGCCGCTGGTATGGCCAAGGGCATAAACACGACCCGTCATCTTGGAAACTATCCGCCGAATTTATGCACCCCTAAATACATTGCTGAATATGCCACCGAAATTGCCCACAATGATGATCAATGTGATATTGATATCTTAGACAAAAAACAAATGAAAAAAATGGGCATGGGTGCTTTACTGGCCGTCGCGCAGGGCAGCCATAACAAGCCCAGAATGGTGGTATTAACTTATCATGGGGCGGATAAGGACAAAGACCCGGTTGCTTTGGTGGGTAAAGGCATCACCTTTGATACCGGTGGTATTTCTCTGAAACCCGGCGCCAATATGGACGAAATGAAATACGATATGTGCGGTGCCGCCAGTGTGATTGGTGCGTTCGTGGCGGCCGTTGAATTAAAACTGCCGATTAACCTCAAAGTGTTTGTGCCGGCGGTTGAAAACATGCCCGACGGTAAAGCCTATCGACCCGGTGATGTTATTACTTCCTATTCAGGCCAAACCATTGAAGTCCTAAACACCGATGCCGAGGGCCGGATGATTCTCTGTGATACCTTAACCTACGCTCAGGAATTCAAACCTGAGGTGATTGTCGATTTGGCCACTCTGACCGGTGCCTGTGTGGTGGCGCTGGGGCACAATGCCGCTGCGGTAATGACCAAAACCGACGGCTTGTATGAAGAATTTAAAATAGCCGGTGAACAAACCCATGACCGCGTTTGGGAACTGCCTTTATGGGATGAGTATCAAAAACAACTGGATACCAGCTTTGCGGACATGAAAAACATTGGTGGTGTGCCCGCCGGTACCATTACCGCCGGTTGTTTCTTGTCACGCTTCACCAAAGACCAGAAATGGGCTCATATTGATATTGCCGGCGTCGCCTGGAAAGACAAAAAAGAAGGTGCCACCGGCCGACCCGTGGCGATGCTGACCCAATACCTGATTAATAAAAGCCGGGCTTAAAAGCAATGATTGAACAATACGACCCAACCGCCATCGAAACCAAATGGTACGAAACCTGGGAACAAAAAGGCTATTTCAAACCCAACGGTGAAAGTAAGGAATCTTATTGCATAATGATTCCACCGCCGAATGTCACCGGCACTTTGCACATGGGGCATGCCTTCCAGGACACCATTATGGATACCTTAATTCGTTATCAGCGAATGCAGGGTAAAAACACCTTGTGGCAGCCGGGCACCGATCACGCCGGCATTGCCACCCAAATGGTGGTGGAACGGCAGCTCAATGCCCAGGGCTCATCGCGGACAGAATTGGGTCGTGAGGCTTTTGTTAACAAAGTCTGGGAATGGAAGCAACAATCCGGTGACACCATCACCAATCAGTTACGCCGATTGGGGGCGTCACCGGATTGGTCTCGCGAACGCTTCACCATGGATAAAGGTTTATCCAATGCTGTGCTTAAAGTGTTTGTTGATTTATACAACGAGGGTTTAATTTACCGCGGTCAACGTCTGGTCAACTGGGATCCGACCCTGAACACAGCGTTGAGTGACCTGGAAGTGGAGTCACAGGAAGAACAAGGCCACATGTGGTATTTTTCATACCCGGTGGCCGACAGTGACGGTAACGCCACAGATCAAACACTCACCATTGCCACCACCCGTCCGGAAACCTTGCTGGGTGATACGGCAGTGGCGGTGAATCCCAGCGATGAACGTTTTGCCCATTTAATCGGCCGCCAGGTTTTATTACCGATATGTAATCGTTTAATCCCGATTGTCGGTGATGACCATGCCGACCCGGAAAAAGGCACCGGTTGTGTCAAAATCACCCCGGCGCATGATTTTAACGATTATGAAGTGGGACGACGGCATCAACTGCCGATGATTAATATCCTGAACAAAGATGGCAGCCTTAACGATCAGGTACCGGCCGAATTTCGCGGTATGTCACGCCAACAAGCCCGGCAAGCCGTGGTTGAGAAAATGCGTAAACTGGGTTTACTGAATGATATTAAAGATCATGTTTTAATGGTACCGCGGGGTGATCGCTCCGGTGACATCATTGAACCTTTATTGACCAGCCAGTGGTATGTGGATGCCAAAACCCTGGCCAAACCGGCCATTGCAGCGGTTGAAAACGGTGACATTAAATTTGTACCCGATAACTGGAAAAACACCTACTATGCCTGGATGCGTGACATTCAGGACTGGTGTATTTCCCGACAGCTTTGGTGGGGGCATCGTATACCGGCCTGGTACGATGACGATGGCAATATTTATGTGGGACTATCAGAAGCGGACGTCCGTCAAAAACATGACTTAAGCGCTGACCTGAAACTACGTCAGGATGCCGATGTGCTGGACACCTGGTTTTCATCTGCTTTATGGCCCTTTGCCACTTTGGACTGGCCCGAAAACAGTGATGAACTCAAGAATTTTTATCCGGGCAATGTCCTGGTCACCGGTTTTGACATTATTTTCTTCTGGGTTGCCCGGATGATTATGATGGGTCTCAAATTTATGGGGGAAGTGCCCTTTAAAGAGGTCTATATCCATGGTCTGGTGCGTGATTCTCACGGCCAGAAAATGTCTAAATCCAAAGGCAATGTGCTCGATCCACTGGATTTAATTGACGGTATTAGTTTGGAAGAATTATTACATAAACGCACTCAGGGGCTGATGCAAAATCAACCCGAAAAAGTGGCCGCCATCGAAAAACAAACCCGCGAAGATTTTCCCGAAGGCATCAAAGCCTACGGTTGTGACGCCTTGCGCTTCACTTTCGCCTCCCTGGCCAGCACCGGCCGGGACATCAATTTTGACATGGGCCGGGTGGAAGGTTACCGCAATTTCTGCAATAAGATATTTAATGCCGCCCGCTTTGTACTGATGAATTGTGAGGATTTTGATATTAGCATTAAAAAATCCTATACACCCGGCCCCGCCGAGCGCTGGATTACATCCCGATTACAACAATGTATTGCCGATTATCGTAAACACCTGGACAGTTACCGACTGGATCTGGCCAGTCAGGTGATTTACGATTTTTTCTGGAACGAATACTGTGATTGGTTTTTGGAAATGGCCAAACCCTTACTAAAAACTGACCAAAAACCCCACGTACAGTACACTTTACTCACTGTATTGGATCAAGCATTGCGTTTATTACATCCCATCATGCCGTTCTTGACCGAGGAAATCTGGCAAGCGGTGGCTGAAAAGCTGACCCTGGGCAGCCAATCGATTATGATTTCGGCTTTTCCGACAGTGAATCCCAATAAAGTGGATAAACAAGCCGATGCGGACATGCAATGGCTGAAAAAATTAACCCTAAGTGTGCGTCAAATTCGTGCTGAAATGAATATTGCACCGGGTAAACCTTTGTCGGTATTACTCAGTGAATATTCTGACATTGATGCAGTCAACGTGACCAACCACCAAACCCTGATTAAAACCCTGGCCCGATTAGAACATATTGAGCTGTTACCGAAAAACGCCGAAGAACCGCCGGCGGCCACGGGTCTATTGGGCACCACCAAAGTCCTGATTCCGCTGGCCGGCTTGATTGACAAAGCCGAAGAAATACAACGCATTGAAAAAAATATCGCCAAGACGGAACAAGAAATCAAACGCGCCGAAGCAAAACTCAACAATGAGAAATTCACCGCCAATGCCCCTGAACAGGTGGTGGCGGCAGAACGTGAAAAACGCAATGAATACCAAACAGCCTTGAAAGAACTGAAAGAACAGCGCGCAAAGCTCGAGAGGCTCTAACTGAACAAACGGCCCATGCCATGTCATGAGGCCGTTTTGAAATAATTAACAAAAACTGCGTGCTCGGCAAGCGATTTATCCATGACGCTACCAAATCACCGATTCCTTAGGTAAAATGATTGGTTTATTGAATCAATAACCTGTCATGCCAAAAATCGTTATTTGTCTTTTGCTGCTTCTATCAAACCTTGTATTCGCGGACTGCCCGACCGAAAAAGCCTACCCGAACAATATGTTCCCTGAATTGTCCATTGAAACAAGTTTGGGTACAATCACCGTCGAACTGGACCGTCTGAAGGCACCCTTAACCGTAAATCATATATTACATCTGGTCAAAGAAAAGCGCTATGACAACAGCTTAGTTCACCGGGTGGTGCCCGGTTTTGTGATTCAAAGCGGTGCATTTCAAGCCGATTTATCAGAAGTCAAATCTTGTGGCACCGTCGTCAATGAATCCGGCAATGGTTTGAAAAATATCCGTGGCAGTTTATCCATGGCACGCTATAACGACCCCCATTCGGCGGCCGCCAGTTTTTTCATTAACCTGGGTGATAATGATAACTTAGACCCAAGTTCGGACGGCTGGGGTTATGCCGTGTTTGGCTTTGTCACCGACGGTATGGATGTGGTGGATAAAATGGCGGCTGTTGAAACCCATTACGACAATCAGCTTAACGCCAAAGATGTTCCCAAAACACCGATTAAAATCGTTTCAATAAAGGTGAAATAATGCACGCAGATTTTATTCATTTTGAAAAAGATGACAGCCATTGTACTTTGTTTGTGGAAGGTGATGTGGATTTGTCCAACTCATCACAACTCAGAAAAACCATTTTAAGCGCCCTGAAAACATCACCGGGTGTGGCAGTCAATCTGGCCGATGTCAGCTACATTGATTCATCCGGTATTGCGGCTTTGGTGGAAGGTTTGCAGTACGCCAACAGTAACGACAAACAATTTTACTTAAAAAATCTCAGCCCGCATGTTCAGTCCATTATCGAATTGGCACGATTAGACCAGGTTTTCACCATTGAAAGTTAAGGCGATTCAAAAAATTGAAACATTGGGACACATCACGGTTCAGTTTCTTGAACGCCTGGGTTTCGCCATGCGTTTATTTTGGGACAGTTTTTATTGGCTGATTGTAGGCCGAAGATATAAACAACGCGTACGCTTTGCACAAATCATTAAACACATTAAAATGGATGGTGTGGATGCCTTGCCGATCGTGCTGGCTCTGGCTTTAGTCGTGGGGATGATGCTGGCCATTCAACTCATTTATGCATTGCAAGCTTTTGGTGCTCAGTCACAGGTACTTATGGCCATTGCCAAATCAGTGACCCGTGAATTTTCACCCTTAATTACAGGCATCATTGTCGCCGGTCGTTCCGGTGCAGCGATTGCTGCGCGCATCGGCTCTCAGGTGGTGTCTCAAGAGATTGATGCCCTGAAAGTGATGGGGGTGGTTCCAGTGCGTTATCTGGTGTTACCGCCCTTACTGGCACTGATTATATCTATGCCGATGTTGATTATCGGTGCCGATATTGTCGCCATTTTCGGCGGTGCGCTGTTTAGTGTTGGTAAGCTGGACATGAGTATAACCGCTTATATGGTTGAGTCCTTTGAAGTGCTGGTGGTGGGCGATATTTTACAGGGTTTGATAAAAAGCGTGGTGTTCGGTGTTATTATTGTGCTGGTGGGTGCCACCACCGGTTTTTATGTGACCGGTGGTGCCGAAGGTGTGGGCAAAGCCACCACCACGGCGGTGGTGGTATCGATTTCATTTATTGTGTTGGCAGATATGATTGCCAGTTATTTCTTAACCCAATGAATCCGGCAAAACAACAACAGACCGTAATCGATGTCAACAATCTGGAAACCTACTATGGGCAACGAAAAATTCTTGATGGCATGAATTTTCAGGTCAATCAAGGTGAAATCCGGGTAATTATGGGCGGCAGCGGTTCCGGTAAATCCACCTTACTGTGGTACATACTCGGCTTATATAAACCTGACGGCGGCACCATAAAAGTCTTAGGTCAGGATATTAACAAAATAAGCTTTAATGAACTTCTGAAACTTAAACAGAACATTGGTGTGGCCTTTCAAAGTGGGGCTTTATTTTCATCTATGTCAGTGGGTGACAATGTCGCTTTTCCGTTACGCGAATTCACCAATTTAGATGAAAACACCATCCGCATCATCACCCGCATGAAATTAGAGGTGGTGAATCTGGGCGGTTTTCATAAATTGATGCCGTCACAGTTATCCGGCGGTATGATTAAACGGGCGGCATTGGCTCGGGCCATCGTTATGGACCCCAAACTATTAATATTTGATGAACCCTCAGCGGGACTTGACCCGGTGGTGGCTTCAGAAATTGATGATTTAATTTTGTCATTACGTGACACCACCGGCGTGTCCGTGGTGGTGGTCACCCATGAACTGGAAAGTGCTTTTAAAATTGCCGATCGCATCACCGTCTTAGACCAGGGCAAGAATTTGCTGACCGCTTCTGTGGAGGAAGTTAAACAATCCAAAAACAAACGCATCATGGATTTATTACAGCGTCGCTCACGCCATGATAAACTAGACCCCGAAGACTATTTGCGACGACTTACACAGGAAAATTACACACGAACATGAAACAAAAAGTCAGTCATTATTTTTGGGTGGGCCTGTTTACCCTGGGCATAGGCGGGTTAGCTCTGGTATTGATGGTTATCATGGCCGGCAAACAAGCCGATCATGTCAGCTACCACAGCTATTACAAAAATGTCTCCGGTATTAGTTTTGGCACGCCGGTTTACTATGAAGGGTATCGGGTGGGACAAATTGAAACCATCAATCCCGAATTTAATGGCCGGGAAGTCAGCTTTAAAGTCACCTACAGTGTGTTAAAAGGCTGGCAAATACCGGTCGATTCCAATGCCCAGATTAATGCTGCCGGTTTATTGTCTGATATGTCCATCAATATTAATGGCGGTGAAGCGCAACAATATTTTAAACCCGGTGACACCATCCCGGGTAAACCACCGGCCGACTTGTTCGCCCAACTGGGTGAAACTTCGGATAAAGTCAGCGAACTGGCTGATGAAAAAATTGCACCCATGTTAGACATGCTGCATGAACGACTGGATCGCATCACGGGACAAGTGGAAACCGCCTTACCGACTATTTTAACCAATGTCACCCATGCCAGCGAAGAATTATCAGCGGTCCTGATGGACACGAAAAAGATTGTCGGCGAACAAAACCGGACCCGAATTGAAACCACCCTCACCAACCTCAGTGAGCTAACCACACAAGTACAAAATTCCGTTAAAACCCTGGATCAGGGCTTAAATAACATCAATGGTCTGGTCACAGATGCCAGGGCCTTATTGACCGGTGAAGATTCTGACATGGCACAAATTCTGGCGGCCGCACATTATGTAATGCAGAACTTTTCTGGACGATTCACCACCTTAATGAATGACATTGAAGCGGCAGGCCGTAATTTAAATGAAGCCACCAATGAAATTCGCAAGGACCCGTCCAAATTAATTTTCTCAGGAAAATCTGAGATTAAGGATGATGAATTATGAAAACACTGATCAGTATCCTTTTTATTCTGTTGATACTGGGTGGCTGCAGTAACAAAGCACCCAGTATCAAACAATATTACCGCCTAAGCCCTGATTACCCGGGCACTACCATCAGCACTGACAATAAACGAGACTCTGTGGTAATCGCCCGACCCAGAACATTCAGCATATTGGGTGGACGACCAATGGTTGCCACCAAAGACGATGGCGCACTGGTACAGCTTAATAACCATTATTGGTTAGAATCACCCACGGTTTTATTGCATGTAATATTAAAAGATTGGGCACAGCAGCATTGGCAACATATCCACACATCTGCGGCTTTCGATGAACGTCACGATCGTCTTGAGAGTAAAATCCTGGCCTTTGAAAAAGATGGCAACCAAGCTAAAGTCACCCTGCAGTTCATACTAAGAAATGGCGATGGCCGGCTATTACTGGATCAGACCTATCAGCAAAGTCTCACCATTCAAGGTGACGGCTATGCCCATTTTGTGAAAACAATGAATCTTGCCATCAGCCATATTCTCGAAGAACTCAATGGCGCATTGGCACAGTTATGATGAAACAATTAGCCGATGAATTGGGTTTACTTAACCTGGTGCACAAACAAGCCACTAACAACAGCACAGAACTGAACAGCGATTCAGCCGGAAAAATAACAACACCCGTTGCTGAGACCATGCCCAAAGAAGAACTTACCAAAGAAGAAATGCGTCTCTTAGTAAAAATCCTCAAAGCCATCGGCCACACATGCGAACATCAACATATCAAAATCAAACAGGGCATCACCCACTATCAACTGAACCAGACCACGTTGATATTCGATGATGTCAATAAAAATGATACAAACGACACTCTACATTTAAGTCCTTTAAGCCTGATGCTTGATAATCCGGAACAAAAACGGCCGGCCTGGGAAAAGCTCAAAACCTTAAAAGTGCTTAATAAGCCATCAAACCATGACGATTATAAGACTTAATACAACACGTCATCGAAATCACCGGAATTCGCTCAGCATGCTTATTTTATTGTCTTTGTTTTGTTCGGTTAACGCCCAAACCAAAACAGGCCAAAGTGGCTTGTTTGACGGTGTTGAT
>CAZLAW010000058.1:0-12334 GCA_964557625.1 uncultured Marinicella sp. | reverse complement strand
CTGCACCACCGCCGCACCGGCAAACACAAAGCGCGTGATTAAGGGCAGTTCAATATTGGCATCGGCAAACAACGGTTCAAATTTCGGCACCACTTTAGCCAATAAAATAAACAATGACCCCACAGCCAGAACCAGCAATATGGCCGGATAAATCATCGCTGAAATCACCGAATCGCGTAATTCTTTGGCACTTTGTAAATAGGTATTCAGACGTTGTAAGGACACCTCCAAAGTACCCCCCATTTCGCCGGCACGCACCATGTTGGTATACATATTGGAAAATACACCATGTTGGTCTTCCAGTGCGTCAGATAAAGAACCACCGCCACGGACTTTATCACGCACCTGTTCAATCATGGGTCGCAACCGTTCATCATCGTTCAAATCAATCATCACCGACAGTGAACGATCCAGGGGCATTCCGGCAGATAACAAAGTGGCCAGTTGTTCGGTAAAATGTGCCACCTGTTTGTTATTGATTTTACTCCGTCTTGCCAGTAAATTTTCCAGCGAAAAGCCCGGTTTGAGTTCTTTGGCAGAAATCGGCATATTACCGGCTTCCTGAATTTTGGCAATCACTTCAGCCTTGGACATGGCCTCAATCTGACCTTCCAAAGGTTCACCGGCCGGGGTAATGGCTTTGTAGATATACTGAGCCATTACGCGTGCGACACCCGAATCACTTCTTCAAAACTGGTGTCACCATCCAAACATTTCAGCAAACCGTCTTCGTACATGGTTAACATACCTTCATGCTGCGCCTGAACCTGGAGCTCGCCGGCGGTGGCACCTTTCATCACCATCCTTTTTAACTCTTCAGTCATCGTCAGACATTCTAATATCGACATCCGTCCAGCATAGCCGGTGGGGTTTTCTTTTGAAGGCTGAGGCCGGTAAAAATAATAATCATCTTGTGGTTTGAGTTCATTCAAACCCAGCTCTTCAACCATTTCCGGCATCACCTGATAGCGCTCCATACTGGATTGATCCAGACGTCGCACCAGCCGTTGCGCCAATAAGCCATTAACGGTTGAGGTTAATAAGTAATCTTCAACCCCCATATCAATCATCCGGGTGATACCGCCGGCGGCTGAATTGGTGTGAATGGTTGATAACACCAGGTGGCCGGTTAAGGCTGATTGAATGGCGATTTTGGCGGTTTCCAAATCCCGCATCTCACCAATCATAATGATATCCGGGTCCTGTCGCACAATCGCCCGTAAGGCAGTGGAAAAATCCAAACCGATGGATGATTTGGCTTGAATCTGGTTAATCCCGGTCAGTTGGTATTCGACCGGATCTTCCACCGTGATAATTTTTCTGTCTTCGGTATTGAGACGTTGTAAAGCAGTATAAAGCGTGGTGGTTTTACCACTACCGGTCGGTCCGGTGACCAGTAAAATACCATGAGGCATTTCCAGAACCTTTAAAAATGGTTCCAAGGTGTAATCGCGAAACCCCAGCTGATTAAAATCAAACACGATACTTTCACGGTCCAGAATACGCATCACCACCGATTCTCCATACGAAGTCGGCACCGTAGATACCCGCAAATCAAGCTCTTTACCCTGCACCCGCAGCATAATACGCCCGTCTTGTGGCAGCCGGCGTTCAGCGATATTCAGCTTGGCCATAATTTTAATCCGCGAAATCACCGCAGCGGTTGAGCGTGCCGGTGGTGATTCCACCTCGTGCAAAACACCATCCAGTCGGTAACGCACTTTTAAGCGGTTTTCAAAGGGCTCAATGTGTATATCTGACGCCCGAGACTCCACCGCACGCTGCATAATCATGTTCACCAATCGAATCACCGGTGCTTCAGAAGCCAGGTCTTTGAGGTGTTCAACATCCTCTTCTTCACCACTGTCTTCGCCCAGTCCTTCGACGATTTGACCCATGGCCGATTTGCCGCCGCCATATAATTTTTCAATGGTATTTTCAACCTCTGAAGGCATGCCGATTTTAATTTCGATGTCTTTATCGACCACCATCTGAATCGATTTTAATAAATAATCCAAATAAGGATAAACCATCACCACCGTTATGGATTTTTCGTCCTCTGCAATTGGTACAAATTGAGATTCACGCATAAAACGGATGGGGAATTCGGCATTCACATTGGTGGTATCGGGAATGTCGTCTTCTTTAATCAACGGCAAATCCAATAACTCATGTAAGCTCAATGCCACATCGCGCTCAGAAGCCAAACCCAAACGCACCAATAAAGGCACCAGAGAAACACTGAAGCTTTCCTTATTGAGACGGATACCCCGTTGTAAATCCTCTTCTTTGAGGCGACCTTTTTCCACCAGATAATCACTTAAACGGGTTTCAAAATCCGGTTCGGGTAATTTGGTTTCAGTCTGTTCTTTTATCGTTGCGTTTTCTGACATAATATATTTCTAATTCATCCACCCTGTTCGATACTTTAAGAAATCTTTGCATAAATCCGGGTTGGTTTAAACATGCTTACTTAATTCATAATTGATACAAAGGTCTCTTTAAGACAGTTGTTGCCGTTCAAAGTTCTGACGGATGCTGTTGGACAATCACTCTGACCCGGTTTTCCAAGTCGCTATTGACTATGATACCGGCCTGCTTATGATTGATTAGTGTGACGCCATCCGATCAGTGTTTCAATAAATTTGTGGTTTAATAAAATCCACAGTACCACCGGCACCACCGGCGTCAAAATCAGATACGTCATCTGGTACATGGCGGCCACCAGGTTATGACTGATACCGGTGGCGTCAATTGCAGCAAATGCATCACCGCCCGAAAACAGTAATGACTTACAGGTTTCCCAGAAGACGCCATTGGTTTGCACCAGACACACCACCAAATAGGCAATCATTATATGTACAATCTTTTTTTGATAACTCAACACCGGCACGGAAATCGTTAAACCGGAAAAAACCGCCAGGCCGTAACCATAAATCATTGGATTGATTGTGACATCTAAAACCGCCAGTTTATCGCCCTGACCGGCAAACTGTTGCTGTGGAAAAATCAAGGTTTCCACATTCAGTAAATAACGGTTCTGACTGATACCTTTAAATAAATCAGGCTGCCAGGATGTCAATATCCATTCGGCCAAATAATGCACCGGCAAGACCAATAAAGTCGCTGCCGTAAACCAAATAAAAAAGCACAAGGGTAAATAAAGTACCGAGCTGACCAGTAATTCTTTAATGGGTGATTTCATGGTTCTTTAATCAACAAATTGACGGGCATTATAAAACATGCGTTGCCAGGGTGACGAATCCTGCCATTCCGGCGGCGCCCAGGACATTTGTACCCCCCGAAATACCCGCTCGGGATGGGGCATCATGGCAAGAATTCGACCATCTGAGTTACTCACTGCGGCCACTGCGGATTGTGAGCCATTCGGATTAAACGGATAATCCATGGTAATTTGACCATGGTTGTTAACATAGTGTGCGGCCATAATGCTTTGTTCAGCCTGGCCGTTAAAAACAGCTCGACCTTCACCATGGGCGATGGCCACCGGTATCACCGCACCGGCCATATCGCGGAAAAATAAATTATCGGTTTTGGCAATCTGTAAAGCGGAGAAACGGGCTTCAAACTGACCACTGTGATTGGCCAAAAAATCAGGCCAATCATCACAGCCGGGAATGATTTCACGCAGTGCCGAAAACATCTGACAACCATTACAAACACCCAGTGCAAATCGGTTGACATCGGCAAAAAACGCCTCAAATTGATGTCGTAAGTTATCATTAAATAAAATACTTTTGGCCCAACCCTGACCGGCACCCAACACATCACCGTAAGAAAATCCGCCACAAGCCACCACGCCCTGATAATCCGCTAACTGCTTATTGTTGCTAACCAATAAAGTCATCGGTACATCGTCGCATTCAAAGCCGGCGCGCATAAACGCTACGGCCATCTCATTTTGACCATTCACACCCTGCTCTCGTAATATGGCCACCCGAGGTTTTGTTGTGTTGACATAAGGGGCGATTAAACCTGCGCTAAAATCAAAACTAACCTGCGGTGTTAAACCGGGGTTATCCTGATTGATTGATTCGAATTCCCGGGCACAATCATCCGGGTGATCACGCCGGGTGGCCATTTCATGGCTGGTTCGGGTCCACAGTTGTTGTAAAGCCACACGAGATTGTCTGTATTCACCCGATGCATACTGAATCAATAATTCATCGCGATTATTGGGGCGACCTAAATGAAGCAGACAGTGTTCTAATCGGTGAATTTTTAATAAAGATTCGACCTCTTTCAAAGCACCGGATTTCACTTCGATAACCACACCGGGCTCTTCATTGAATAAGGCAGAAAACACCTCACCGGGAATTGTTATATCGGCGCCACAATGGCCGGCAAAGCACATTTCAGCCAGGGTGGCCAACAAGCCGCCGTCAGAACGGTCGTGACAGGCAGATAATAAGCCATGCTCGATGGCATCGGCCATAAAAGCAAACAGCTGTTTCAAATACACCGGCTCATCTAAATCCGGAGTTTCATCACCTAATTGATTTTGTACCTGACAAAACACCGATCCGCCCAGACGCTGTTGACCGCCGGATAAATCTATCAGCAATAAATCAGCCTGTGGGTCGCCACTCAGTTGCGGGGTCAAATGCCTGCGCACATCAGCCAAAGGCGCAAAAGCAGAAACCACTAGAGACATCGGTGAGGTCACGGCACATTCATCGCCGTCGGCATTACGCCAACTGGTGTGCATTGACATCGAATCCTTACCCACTGGAATACCGATGTCTAATTCCGGACATAACTGCATACCAATTGCATGAACCGCCTCATACAACGCCTGGTACTCACCGGGTTCAGCGCTGGCAGCCATCCAATTGGCAGAAAGCTTGACCACGCTCAAATCATTTAAACCGGTCCCGGCAAGATTGGTCAATGCCTCACTCACCGCCATCCGGGCAGAAGCTGCCGGATTGAGTAATGCCAGTGGGGTGCGCTCGCCCACAGCCATGGCTTCACCGGCAAAGCCGTTATAGTCACGCAATGTTATCCCGCAATCGGCCACCGGTACCTGCCAGGGACCCACCATCTGATCCCGATGAACCAGTCCGCTGACGGTGCGATCACCAATGGTAATCAGGTATTGCTTACTGGCCACAGTGGGAAAGGACAACACCTGCTCAATGGCTTGATCAAGTGTATTGATTTGTCGCTTTAAAGGTGGGTTTGTCCGATCTTTGGTTTGAATATTTATTTCTGTTTTTGGGGTGTTACCGAACAAAAGACTCATGGGAATGTTGACCGCATCTTTGTGCAACAACTCATCGCTGACCCGCAGTGTTTGCTCAGCGGTGGCCTGTCCCATAATGGCCACCGGACAGCGTTCTTGTTGACACAGCAATTCAAAATCAACCAATCGCTCGGGTTTAATTGACAACACATACCGTTCTTGCGATTCGTTGCACCAAATTTCCATCGGTGACATGGACACATGGTCGATTTGCAAGCGCCGTAACTCAATTTCACCACCCAATTGGGCATCTTCTAAAATTTCCGGTATGGCATTGGATAAACCACCGGCACCCACATCATGAATCGAACGAATCGGACTGTCTTCTGCCCGGTACCAGCAGCGGTTAATAACTTCCTGACAACGACGCTGCATTTCAGGATTACCCCGTTGTACCGAAGCAAAATCCAGTTCTTCCTGACCATCGGCACTGCTGACAGAACTGGCGGCACCGCCGCCCAGGCCAATTAACATCGCCGGACCACCCAAAACAATGATGTAATCACCGGCTTGAGTGTCCCGTTTACGGGTATGGATGTCATTGATGGCGCCCATACCACCGGCCAGCATAATCGGTTTATGGTAACCGCGCCAACGCCCATCAACCGGGTCTTTGATTTCAAAGTTCCGAAAATAGCCGACAATATTGGGGCGGCCAAATTCATTATTAAAAGAGGCGGCACCAATCGGACCTTTTTGCATAATGTCGAATGCAGACGCCATACGTCTCGGCTGACCAGCTAATTGTTGCTCCCAGGGTTGCTGGTAACCCGGAATATTTAAATGGCTTACAGAAAACCCACATAATCCGGCTTTGGTCATGGCACCCTGACCGGTGGCTGCTTCATCTCTGATTTCACCCCCTGAACCGGTGGCCGCACCGGCAAATGGCTCAATCGCCGTGGGGTGATTGTGGGTTTCCACTTTAATCAGCACATTGATCATCTGATCTTGTTTCCGGTAGCAACCTTGCTCATCAATGATCAAGCGCTGCCCGAAGCCGCCTGAAAATACCGCGGCATTGTCTTTATAAGCCGACAGTGCCGGTTCTGAGGTCTGCGCTTCGGTGTTTTTAATCATTTTAAACAATGACATCGCCTGGGCTTCATCATCGATAACCCAATCGGCATTAAATATTTTATGCCGACAGTGTTCGGAATTGGCCTGGGCAAACATCATCAATTCAACATCGGTGGGGTTTTTTCCCAAAGCCTGATACTGGTCATATAAATAATTGATTTCTTCTTCGCTTAAAGCCAATCCCAGGGACTGATTTAATTCATGTAAAGCGGCCGGGCCGTGTTGATCCAACGGCACTTCGGTCAGCTGTTGTGGTTTGTGATGGTCAAATAGCTGGCCAAGTGATGCCTGGTCAGAATATACCGCTTCGGTCATACGATCGAAAAACAAATCCGCTTTAAGCTCATCATTGATTGGTTGAGCAAACTGCAGACAGCGACCGGCCTCAACCCGACGGGCCTGTTTTAAATCACAGTGGTGGAAAATATCAGTGGCCTTACTGGACCATGGAGAAATGGTTCCTGGCCGTGGGAAAATAATTAACTTATCCGCATCAAAACTGAGTGGCGCAGTGTCCGCCATTAACAAACGCTCTATTTTATGGCTGTCCCGGGCACTTAATGACTGATCAATTTCCAACACATAAACGGACTTAACGGCAATCAGTTCGGGCCAATGATGATTATTGGTTATTTCATTGAGTTTGCGTTTTTGAAAGGCTGAACATGCATCGCCGCCAAGTAAAGTAACCAGAGTGAATGCCATAAGTAATTTCGACAAGAACAAAGCCGCTATTTTAACGTAAATCAATCCGGCTTATAGGACAAAAAAGCCTGCTGTTTGGCAGGCTTTTAAAATAATGACTATTTTGACGCTTGCTGTGCATCCAAACGTTGCTTTAATTGTTCAGGCGGCAAGTAGCCGGGCATCATGGTGCCGTCTTTCAAAATAAGCGCCGGCGTTCCGGTCACACCCACAGTCATACCTGCCTGGTACTGTTCAGTGACCGGATTATCGCATTGCTTTTTCGCCACATCTGCACCGGCTTTAGCCTGATCCATGGCTTTGTGCTGATCAGCAGCACACCAAACGCTCACCGCTTTATCGTAAGAAGCGGTTTGCAATCCGGAACGTGGAAAAAATAAATAAGATATACCGATGCCCAAATCATTATAACCCTGCATTTCAGCATGTAATTTACGGCAATAGCCACAGTCAATATCGGTAAAAACAGTGACTTCATATTTCATGTCGTCAGGAAAATAGTTAATCCGTAAATCATCACCAAATTTTGCCAGGGTTTCTGCCCGCAGACCGGCTTTTTTCTGGTCAGTCAAATCCACGCGGCGATCAATGTCGAAAATTGATCCCTGAATTAAATAGGCACCGTCTTTTGACATATAAATAATGTCTGTGCCCCGTCCGGTATCCACCATCAATTCTTTAATATCACCAATGGGTGTATCAAAAACAGCGGTTACTTTCACATTCGGTGCAGTTATTTTAGCCAACGCTTTTTGGTAAGGCTCGATGTTATTATCAGCGTTTAGATTAAACACGGAGAATAACAGGGTTAAGAGAATTGTTTTAAAATACATAAGCGGTTCCTTGATGATTTTGATCAGCGGTCTTATTCAGAAGATTGATTACTCGTCATCTTGTCTAATTGTTGTTTGAGTTGTTTCGGTGGTACCAAACCGGGAATCATGGTGCCGTCTTCCAGTACCCACGCCGGTGTTCCACTGACACCCACGGCAATGCCGGCATTATAATGGGCAGACACCGGATTGTCACATTGTAATTGTGACAATTGCCCTCCGGACATGGCCCGATCAATGGCTTTTTTGCGGTCATCGGCACACCAGGCGGACACCGCTTTGTGGGACGATTCGGTGTTTAAACCCGAACGTGGAAAGAACAGGTAAGATATGCCAATGCCCAAGTCATTGTATTGATCCATTTGCTGGTGTAATTGGCGGCAATAGGGACAATCCAGGTCAGTAAAAACCGTGACCTGATATTGCATGTTATCCGGGTAGTAATTAACGCGCTGCGAATCGCCAAACTGCTTTAAATGACTGGCTCGTAGCGCGGCTCTTTTGTTTTCAGTGACATCCAACCGGTTTTTGATGTCAAATAAACTGCCATTAAAAATATATTGACCATCTGCAGACATATAAATGATTTCACGGCTTTTACCGGTAAAGACGGTTAATTCTTTGAGGCCTTCTATGGGTGTGTCATGAACAGCTTCAACACGTATTCGATCCGAGGTGATGGATTGTAACAGCTGTTCATAGGTTTGTTTATCTGTGGCCGAAGCCACCGCTGTAACCACCAAACAAAAACCAATAATCAAACATTGAAGGAATTTCATACCAACCCCACAAAAAAAAGTTAGACCCGGCTTGTTGGGTTTTGTTCATTTTTTGTTGAATTAACCCCTGGGATGGTGTTCTGCATGTAAACTTTTCAGTTTTTCTTTGGCCACCAATGTATAAATTTGGGTGGTGGACAAATCACTGTGACCCAGTAACAACTGGATAACCCGTAAATCAGCATCATGGTTCAACAGATGAGTGGCGAAAGAATGACGCAAAACATGGGGCGACGGCAGAGGCTGGATGCCGGCTGTTTCGGCGTATTTTTTAATCCGATACCAGCACGCCTGTCGACTCATCACGGATCCTTTTTGGTTTTTGAACACCCACCTTTCAGGGTTATTGTTTTTAAATAACGGGTTATTGGTGAGGTGCTGTTGCAGCCATTCGACTGATTCTTCTCCTAAAGGCACCAGTCGTTCTTTATTACCTTTGCCGATAACTCTGATAATACCCTGATTTAAATTAATTTGATTAGCCTGTAGGTTGACAGCTTCACTGACCCGGATGCCGGTGGCATACATAAGCTCCAGTAAACATTTATCCCGTAAACCGATGTCCGTAGACGCATCAGGCTGTTGCATAAGGCGGGTAATTTGTTCTTCAGTCAAGGGTTTAGGGACGGCAACAGATTGTTTAGGCATCATAATCTGGCTAAATGGATTGTCTTTAACCTGCTGATTAATGTGCAAAAAACGGTAAAAATGCCTAAGCGCAGAAATTTTTCGGGCTTTGGTGGCAGGGTTTAATTGTCGCTGATTCATTGCAGCCAGATAGCTGTTGGCTTGATCCGGTGACACGTCCGGTAAATCACGGGACTGTTTCTGAAGATATTGAAAAAATTGCTTAATATCAGTCTGATAGGCGAGTAAAGAATGCTTGGAAAGTCCTTTTTCCAAGTGTAAATAACTTAAGAACTGATCAAGAAGCTCAGTTTCATTCGGCATTTAGGGTGCATTCTCTGCCATTTCACGCTGAGCGCGTTGCTCAAGGGTTTTCAGATGGTTGAGCCATTGCTGGGCATTATTACGTGATTTTTTGTAATTGGTGGCTTTATTAAAAGCATTACGAGCTTGAGAGTAGTTATTCAAACTGGCTTGAGACATGCCGAGCATTAACCAGGCATTACCTGTTTTATTCTCATCCAGGCCACCTTTCTGTAAAGCACTTTGAATGGATTCAACAGCTTTCGGCCAATTTTCCATATCAACATACAAGTAGGCGCGGGTTATATCAATTTCACCATCTTTGGCAAATTCACTGGCTTTATCATACGCGGCCAGAGCTTTATCCAATTCTCTGGCGTTGTACCAGGTTTGACCCAATTGTTTCCAGTGATCAAAATTAGATTCGACTTTGCCTTCATCTAACGCTTTTTGCAAAACTTGTCCGGCTTTATAAGGAATGTCATTAAACGAATACATTTTAAATAGCTGCATGTAATCAGTCTCCTTATCCATGACTCCGTTCTCATAAGCCAGAACCAAAGCAGCTAAAGCATTTTTATCTTCCTTTAGGGTAAAATAAACGGAAGACAGTTGCATGTAGTAAGTCTTTTTTTCAGGGCTCATGGCAATCAATATTTTGAGCACGTCCGCCATTTCCCGGTATTCTGATAACTCAGAGTGGGCTGCTAATAAAAGTTGATACCAACTTTCTTTGGGTTTGTCGGCCAGAGAAATGGCTTGTTTAATGGCTTTTTTCACCTCTCTGAATTCTTCCAACTGGGCATGGGCATTGGCTTTAATCGCAAAAGCGGAATCCGGTATTTCATCGACCACTTTAAAGTATTCATCCAATGCTTTTAACCCGGCCCGGTGATTGCCATCAATCATCAATAATTGTGCCCGTTGCAACATCATTTGAAAATGGGTTGTGTTGGGCAAAGCGTCTGTATCAATGGACTTTTTAAAGTATTCGGCCGCTTTACTGTAATTACCGGCAGTTGACTCCAGATGGCCCAGTAATTGATAGACAATGCCTTTTACATATAAGTCCCGGTCATTTAAACGCTCCAGCATGGCATTTAAACCACTGCGAGCCTCACTGTATTTTTCATCGGCAATAAATTCACTGAACTTTTCAATTTTTTTGCCTTGCTGCTCTGTCATTAAACCAACAGAACCTGATGGTTTTCGTTCAGGATTACCTGTTTTTAAAGTACCGGCCCACACCGAACTCATGCACAGCAAACTCAACAAGATAATTATTTTTTTCATGTTTAACTCCTGTGTTATTCGTCCGGCAACTCAAATTCAATGGTTTGGGTGGCCACTTGTTCCACACCTTGTCCATTGACAATTTTCGGCTTGAATTTGAATTTTAAAATCGCCCGAATGGCCTCTCGGTCAAAAATGCGGCGTGGTTTGGCATCGACCACTTCAGGGTTAGAAACGGTGCCTGAAGGCGTAATGGTGAATTTAACTTTCACCCAGCCTTCAATTTTCGCCATTAAGGCTTTGCGCGGGTATTGCGGGGCAATCCGAACAATGGGAATTACACCGCCTTCTTCCGCCATATTAACCTGTCCCACAGCACCCAAAAAAGGTCCGTCTCCACCGACACCTAAATCCAAATTAGGCACATTCAGAGTCGGCATGTTGTTAACCACCTGTTGTTGCTGTTGTACATTCATTTTAGGTGGTGGTGGCGGTTCTTTGGGTGGTGGTGGCTTTTTCGGTACAACACGCTTACGCTGTTGCACCTCATCAGGCACCTTCACATTGGTAAAATCGATGGTTATATTTTCACTATCATCTCTGGCATCGGTACTTTGACTGATCAGAAAATGCATCAGTAAATACAATATCACAGTGATGAAAGCGGCAATAAAACCAACCGCAAGATAACGGGGTAAACTCATGGCACTATCACCTCTCACCTTTTTCTGCAGCGATCGAAATACCCGGTACGCCGGCAGATTTAATCTGATCCATCACTTCAACTAAATCACCGGTTCGAGAACCACGGTCAGCAATGATGACAGCATTGGCTTCCGGGTTTTCAGCGTGCATCTTCTCAACACGAGAGCGCACCGCACGTAATTCAACTTGTTGCTTGTTAATCCAAATGGCGCCATCTTCTTTAATGGCGACCAGTATATTACCTTTTTTCACTTCTTTGGCTTGGGAACTGGACGGTCGGGAAATGTCCACACCGGTCTCTTTCACAAATGAAGTGGTCACAATGAAGAAAATAAGCATAATAAAAACCACGTCCAGCATCGGCGTGATGTTAATTTCTGCTTCGTCTTCGTGATGATGTCGTTTTTTCATATCAATTCTCGTTCATCTATTAATTGGACTTAACCTTTGAGGGAATAGTTCCAATTTTCATTAATGGGACTGCATACGGTCTTCCAGTTTTTCTCTTTCGACCACCGCTTTACGTTTAAAATAAGTGGTAAAGAAAACCCCGGATAATGCGGCGACCATACCGGCCATGGTTGGAATCGTGGCTTTAGACACACCACCGGCCATGGCACGTGCATTCGAAGTGCCCGCAATCGCCATAATATCAAAAACATTCAACATACCATAAACTGTACCAAAGAGTCCAAACAAAGGACTAATGGCAACCAGGGATTCTAAGAAACCAAGTCCGGAACGCAGTTTAATGGATGCTTCAGACACTTTGGCATCTTTAATACGTTTGGCATACCAGCTGG
>CAZLAW010000057.1:0-12604 GCA_964557625.1 uncultured Marinicella sp. | reverse complement strand
ATTGCCTTTAATATTCAGAATTTCAGCCAATTTTTCCTGAATGGCTTTTTTATGCGGCCCAATCTTCGGCTGTTCGGCCATGATGACCGCATCAATATTGCCAATTTGATAGCCGGCTTGCGTCATGAGCTGTTGACAATGTCTCAGAAAGTCGGCGCTGTCGCAATCCGCCCATTGCGGATCACTCGGCGGGAAATGATCGCCGATATCACCCAGCGCCAACGCGCCCAACAGGGCATCGCAGATGGCATGAATCAGTACATCACCGTCAGAATGAGCGACAAAACCACGGTCAAACGGAATGCGGACATTCCCCAACATCAAGTGGTCTCCGTCACCAAAAGCATGCACATCAAAACCCAAACCCACACGCATATCAATCATCTCCTTTAGTCATTTTGTTGCTCAGAAAAGACTCAACCTGAGGTAGTTGTTCAGCCCGGGTCAGTTTAATGTTTCCGGCATCGCCTTCGACCATCAGCGGCTGCTCACCCATGGCTTCCATCGCTGAAGATTCATCGGTGATGGTCGTGCCTTGTTCATCCGCTTCCAACAAAGCCGCCAATAAGTCGCCCAAGGGAAACATCTGCGGTGTTAACGCAGCAAACATCTGATCCCGGCAGATGGTTTTATCGACCTGAAATCCATCCCGTGAAAACTTTAGCGTGTCGTGAATGGTGTTGACCAGAAGGCCACCTCGGTTTTTCGACACACACACATCAATCAGGGCTTGAATGTCTTTCTCCAAAACACAACAGCGCGCCGCATCATGCACCAGCGCCCAGTCAGCCTCATCGGCACCGGCTTGTTGTAAAGCCTGTAATCCTAATCGCACTGATTCGGCCCGGCTTAATCCGCCAACAGTCAATGTTAAACCAAAAGGCGCGGCAAGATTTAGCCGTTTAATGATGGTGTCATCAGCGCTGTGGGTAATCACCGCAGAGGCTAAGGGCAGATTTTGAAAAGCAGCCAGGCTGTGTTCCAGAACCGTCTGCCCGGCAATCGACACATATTGCTTGGGTACTGTCAAAGACTTCATGCCGGCGGCAAAACGCTGACCACTTCCGGCAGCCAATAACAGTAAATGTATTCGCTGCGACATACGTTAATTCTGATCTTCCGGCGGATTCACCACCTGAATAAAAGTTTCATCTTCCTTGACCATGCCCAGTTCCGAACGGGCCCGTTCTTCGATCGCTTCCAGCCCGGTTTTTAAACTCGCGACTTCGGCTTCCAGACGGTCATTGCGCCGCTTTAACTCATCAATCTGTGCCTGCTGCGCATCCAATTGCTGCTGTTTTTGCTTTAAATCTTGTCGCCCACCGTCACCAAACTGCCACTGCCACAGCGCCAGAATTAATAACACGAATAACACCCCATTCAGCCACTTCACCGTTTGTCCGTTCGAATTGAATCAGCGCTTATTGTACCAGTTTTAAGCGCCAAGCATGTGAACCAGCGGCATTTATGACCAATGTCACATTGTTCGGTCCTACAATATTGTGATACCATGATTTTAAAATAAGAATCGGGAATACCACGTGTTGCGCGTTGTTCAAATTTCTAAGCATTACGGTCAAATTAAGGCCGTTAATCAGGTCTCATTTGAGGTTAAAGCGGGTGAGATTTATGGTTTACTGGGACCCAATGGTGCCGGAAAATCCACCACCATTCGTTGTTTATCGGGTTTAACGGTGCCGGATGAAGGTGAGTGTTTAATTAACGGTTATTCGATTCACAGCGAACCGATTAAAGCCAAACAATATTTAGGACTGGTGCCGCAAGATCTGGCCATGTACCAGGACTTATCAGCCCGTGAAAATCTGCAGTTTTGGGGCCGTGCCTACGGCTTATCCGGCCAGGTCTTAAAACAACGTCAAGCAACGGTACTTGAACAGGTTGGATTGGATAAACGGGCCAAAGAACCGGTGAAAAATTTTTCCGGCGGTATGAAACGGCGTTTAAATTTTGCCTGTGGCATGATTCATCAACCCAAAGCCCTGTTATTGGATGAACCCACCGTCGGTGTTGACCCACAGTCCCGGGAGCATTTACTCAACGCCATTGAATCACTTAAACAACAAGGTACCGCCGTACTCTACACCACGCACTACATGCAGGAAGCCGAGCGTTTATGCGATCGGGTGGGTATTATTGATCAGGGTAAAATTATTGCGCAAGGCAGCGTCTCAGAGCTTAGAAAACAAATGGATGAAAAAGATTTAATTACCCTGGAAGGCCAGTTTGAAGAAGCCGATAAAAATAAAATAGTCGATTTTGAAGTGATTGAATTTTCACCCCAGCAAATGCGTTTGATGGCGACCAATGCGTCGGGGCTTTTGTCAGACTTATTGTCCCGCTTTGAATCACAACAAATTCATCAGGCTTCAGTGCAACAGGCCAATCTGGAAAGTCTGTTTATAAAACTCACAGGCCGTGAACTGCGCGACTAAAACCACCGATGTTATCTTTATCTCAATTAATCGCGAAAATCAGACTGCAATCGGTGCTGCGTGAAAAATGGGGGCTGTTTTCCTGGCTGACCATTCCCATCATCATTGTTTTTTTGATGAGTTTTATCACCGGTGGCGGCAGTCAGGATGAGTCGCGCGGCACCTTATTGGTCACTGATTTAGATGATTCGTTTGTCTCAAACTTACTGGTCAACAGTTTATCTCAAGGGGAATTATCCAGTTGGATAGGCATAAAAAAAATCAATGCTGAAGAAGCACAAGACATCATGCAAGCCGGCGATGCCAGTGCCTGGCTGACCATTCAGGCAGATTTTGCCGATGACTTCCTGAATCAACAACCCACCACCTTACAACTGGTCAAAAATCCGGCCCAAACAGTGATTCCGGACCTGATTGAATCCGCTTTGTTGTTATTCACGGATGCCGGTGGCTATATCCAGCAATTATTCAGTGATGAACTCGCCACCATCGCCGCCATTAACAGCAATAATGACTTATCCGATCTTGAATTCACCGCCTTGAGTCTGTCGATTCGGGACCGCATTGAGGTTTTTGCGATGAGTTTAGATCCGCTTTTAATTGAACTGAAAGAACGTGCTCCGGACAACGAGGAATCAACGCCATCCGTTGGTTTTGGTTTGCTGATGTTCCCCGGTGCCATTATGATGGCTTTGCTGTTTAGCATCAGCTCTTTGGCCATGCTTATTTGGGATGACTTACGGTCCGGTGTCTTGACCCGTTTGAGTGCCTCTTCGCGGGGTATCAGTGCTTATTTTCTGGGACAACAATGGGCTGTGTTGGTTATTTTTGGCTTCATGGTGCTGTTATTATCGGTTCTGGGCGGCTTGTATTTTGATTTGCCACTGCGCCAATGGCCATTGTTGATTATCGGCCTGGTCATCAGCGGTTTTGTGATGTGGCAAATTCTGTTGTCGCTGGTACTTTTGATGCCAACACAACGTTCGGCCAATATCGTGGTCAACGCAGCCATATTCCCTATTTTAATGTTGGGTGGTAGTTTTTTTCCCATGGAAGCTTTACCGGACTGGCTGGCACAAATTGGCTTGTATTTCCCCAATGGCTACTTCCTGCAGGCCATCAAAGATGCGCTATTTAATCAAAACAATTATTTAATGACAGCCGGCCTGATTGCTGTTGCTATGATTGTGCTGTTTTGGCTGATAAACCGGGCTTTATTAAACCGTTTAACGAGGCGAAATAACGCATGAAAAACATCCGATTTATTGCCGTTCAGGACCTGATGGTCACACTTAAAGACAAAATTGTTTTGATGTGGCTGTTTATTATGCCGATTGTGTTTTTTGCCTTTATCGGCTCCACCACCGGCGGTTTAAGTGGTGGTCAAAACACGGTTAAAACCCTGGCAGTCTGGTATGCCGGTGACACCCAGGACCCGGTTTATGAGCAATTAAGCACTTACCTGCAAGACAATAATTTTGCCCTGCGCCTGTTTAACGATCAACAGACTTTATACAAGGATAAATGGACTTTTGAAGACTATAACCGCCAGCTCTGGATACCGGAAAACCCGGCCCATTCACTGTTAAATAACCGGGCGGTCGAAATCACTTATCGGTTTTCCGGTGGCGGTATGGACAGTGATTATCAGGTTTTTAAACTCTATAAATCAGTCTATAAAACTCTGGCTGACACCATCGTCTTGCGCAGTAATCATCCGCAACAGGCCGCACTTTTTGACTTTTCTATTTTGGATGAACACATCAAAGCCATTGACCTCGAAGTCAGTTCTGCCGGTGAACCGAGAATTATTCCCAATGGTTACAAACAGGCTGTGCCGGGTATTTTAGTCATGTTTGTCATGATGATTGCCCTGACCAGTGGCGCCATCACCCTCTTATTGGAGCGGCAAAGCGGTGCCCTGGAACGTTTAGCGGCGGCACCGGTTAAACGCAGCCATCTGATTATCGGTAAATGTGCCGGCAAATGGCTGTTGACCACTTGTCAATTGGTGTACGGCATGATTATCGGCAGTGTACTGTTTTCAATCAGTTGGGGACCGCATTGGCATTGGGTGTTTATTCTGCTGTTGATGTGGGCCAGTGCCTGCGCCGGACTGGCAGTTCTTTTGGGCTCATGGGGTAACAGCGAATCCCAGGTCAGTGGCATTGCTGTTATAGGCTCTTTATTATTGGCGGCTTTGGGTGGCTGTTGGTGGCCGATTGAGGTGGCACCGGTCTGGATGCAGCAATTGGCCATGTTCCTGCCCACCGGCTGGGTGATGGATGCCTTACATCGCTTAATGTATTTCGGTGACAGCCTGAGCGATGTCAGCAATCACCTGATTGGACTATTTATCTTAATGCTGCTGGCTTTGACCTGGGCCTATCAAAAATTTAAATTCACTACATAAACATTTTTCATATATTCCGCTATAATTGCTGTTTTGTCTGGATTTATTATGCGCTGGAAAAACAAAAGAAGGAGTCAACGTGTTGATGACCGTCGAGGTCGCGGTATCGCCAAAGGTGGCGCTAAATTGTCAGGCGGTGTGGTTATCATCGCCATTATCATTGCCGTTATTACTGGTCAAAATCCATTAACACTCTTAGGCGGCATGATGCAACAAGACGGCGGCCAAAGTCAGCAGGTTGAAATTCCACAGCGACAATCACCGGCTCAACAACAGCAAGCCGACTTCAGTTCCGTCATTCTGGCTTCCACGGAAGATGTCTGGACAGCGATTTTTAAACAACAAGGCCAACAATACCCGGCACCGACCATGGTGTTATTTGATGGCCGGGTGCAATCAGCCTGTGGCGTAAACTCTGAAGCGGTGGGGCCGTTTTATTGTCCTGCTGATCAAAAGGTGTATTTGTCCTTAAGTTTTTTTAAGCAGTTAGAACGTCTCGGCGCACCCGGTGATTTTGCCCGCGCTTACGTCATCGGACACGAAGTGGGGCATCATATCCAGAACATCACCGGCACCAACCGCCAGGTACGTCAATGGCAACAACAAGCCTCATCCAAAGCCCAGGTGAATCAGTTATCAGTACTGATGGAATTACAGGCCGATTGCTACGCAGGGGTGTGGGCCCATCATGCCAATAAACAACAAAACATGCTGGAACCGGGTGATGTGGAAGAAGGCCTGCAGGCCGCGGCTTCCATTGGTGATGACAGTTTACAAAAACGGGCCGGTCGCCGGGTCAATGCAGAAGCCTTCACCCATGGATCATCACAGCAACGGGTTAAATGGCTCAAGACCGGTTTACAAACCGGTCGTTATGATGCCTGTAACACGTTTCAACAAGGCGCTTAAAAAAACACAATAAGAGGACCTTCAACCATGTATTTGAGTCAAGCCATTGTGCTCGTCTTCATGATGAGCCTGACCTTTTCTGCCGGGGCACAACACCCCTTTAGTGCGCACACCGATCGCCACAGTTTGTTTGTGTACGGTGGCCAGATGAACGCTTTTAACGACAGCATCCGTAATCCGGTTTATGGCCTGGAATACCGGCTACCCAAATTTACAAAGTGGGGTCTGGTACCGGCCTTTGGCTATCTGAATTCAGAAGAGGGTGCTGAGTATACATACGCAGACATTAAATACACCTTTACTCTGAGTGAACATTGGGGTTTATTAATCAGCACCGGTGTCGGTTTTTTTGACGATGGTGAATTACTGGATTTGGGTCACACCATTGAGTTTAAATCAGGCTTTGAGGTGTTTTATGAATTGACAAACCTTCACCGCATTGGTTTAGCTGTTAACCATTATTCCAACAGCCGCTTATCCAAAAGAAATCCCGGTACCGAATCAATAACCGTCGGTTACACTCTTGTTTTTTAATCCCACCAGACCACAACCATGGCGGCGAAAATCACCCACAGCGGCACTTGTTTGGCCGCTTTGGACCGCATTCACACCACCAAAGTACAGATTATGGTCTTGCCACTGAATCACCTCGACCCGGTCTTTAAAGTGGTCAATCTCAGCCGATGAAAATCCCGGCTCCAAGTCCAGATGGTTCTGTTCGAAATGCATCCGTGGCCGTTCCACGGCGGTTTTTAATAAATTGTTGTCATAGATTAAATGATAAGCCACCTGAAAAATGGCGGTTTTTATTCGATTAGAGCCACCTGATCCCAGGGCATATTGATTGTCCGGATGAAGAACCAAAGTTGGTGCCATCATTGAACGCATCCGCTGACCCGGTGTCCAGTTAAAAAAGCCTTCGCTGTTGATGTCCGACTCACCGAGAAAATTATTCATCATAAAACCACAACCATCCACTACATGGCCGTTACCTTCACCATTGCTCAGCGTTAAGCTGGCTAACCGGCCATCGCTGTCAGCCACACTGATGTGGGTGGTGCCCCGTGAAACGCTGTTTAATAAAGTCTTTTTTTTCCGTTCCATGGCCAGCATGGCCTCGAAAACAGGCTGTTGTGAAACTTGATTCTGACAGTGCTTGAATTGCTCGGCAATCAATAAACCACCGGTACTGGGTGCCGGATTGGTGAGCACGCGATAATCACCGCATTTTATTGTCAGTGGTTCTCGAATAACACAGGCATAATCAGCAAAATCAACCGCTTGCAACAAACAATCCGCATCACCATACATGCGGGAACTGAACGCTTGCCGGTAAAACCAATCCGCATCGGACTTAGACAAAGTGTCGATAAAATCAGCCAACTGTACATTTTTCCATACAGCACCTTCAATAAGTCCTTGATAGAGTTCAGCGGCTTGTGATGATGCCTTGATAACCGGTGTCAATATTTTGGCCACAAAAGCCTGTTGGCGGTTGATCTCAACCCCTTGGGTGGCGGCTTCAATCGCCGGTTTAGCCAATTGCGTTAACGGCATACTGGCCAGTTTTTGATGGGCTTTGTAAATGCCGGCCACCACGCCCGGCACCGCCGCGGCCGCGCGACCAATGTAAAATTCCTGGGCTTTATCGCCAAAATCGCCGAAAATCGGGTAGAAATTCCAGTCTTTTTGTTGCAAATTCTGACTGTCCAATAAGGGCGTATTGGAAAAAAAATCCAGCAATTTTGGGTCTTGATTAGGACCGGATACCAGTAAAAATCCGCCACCGCCCGGTGAAGATAATAACGGCTCAGACACAAAAGACATCAGCATGGCCGCTATGATGGCATCATAGGCGTTACCCCCTTGATTGAGGATTTGTTCAGCTGCCCGGGCAGTCAGACGGTGGCCGGCAGCAACAGCATACGTGAGCATGGGTTCATGTGTTATCAAAACTCTCCATTGTAGAACATGCCAATTAGTTGTGAAAACATTTATAATGGCGGCACTACGAAATAATGACCATCATGAACAAAAATCACGAATTATTTACCCAGGCACAACACTACATTCCCGGCGGTGTGAATTCACCGGTGCGGGCTTTTCATGGCGTTGGTGGCGAACCGATTTTTATCAAAGCCGCCAAAGGCCCTTATATGTACGATGTCAATGACAAGGCTTATATTGACTATGTCGGTAGTTGGGGACCGATGATTGCTGGTCATGCACATGACCGGGTTTTACAAGCCGTTCACACGGCCGTTGACCAGGGATTAAGTTTCGGTACCCCCGCAGAATCTGAAATCACGTTGGCCGAAAAGGTATGCAATTTGATTCCCTCGGTTGATTTGGTGCGCATGGTTAATTCCGGTACCGAAGCCACCATGAGCGCGATTCGTTTGGCACGGGGCTTTACCGGTCGCGATAAAATTATTAAATTCGAAGGCTGCTATCACGGTCACGCCGATTCATTTTTAGTCAAAGCCGGTAGTGGTGTGGTTACTTTAGGCATTCCGGGTTCCCCGGGTGTGCCCAAAGCCACCGCAGATTTGACCCTGACTGTGCCTTTTAATGATTTGGATGCCGTAAAACAAGTCTTGGCCGAACATGGTGATGATGTGGCGGCCATTATTATTGAGCCGATTGCCGGTAATATGAATATGATTGAACCGTTACCGGGCTATCTTCAGGGTTTAAGAGAGATTTGTGACCAGCAAGGCACGGTACTGATTTTTGACGAAGTGATGACCGGCTTTCGGGTTGCACGGGGCGGGGCACAAGAATTGTATGGTATTAAACCTGATTTAACCACCTTTGGTAAAATTATTGGCGGCGGTTTACCGGTGGGTGCTTTTGGTGGTCGGCGTGATATTATGGAATACATTGCACCGCAGGGTCCGGTCTATCAAGCCGGCACATTGTCCGGCAACCCGCTGGCCATGGCCGCCGGTTCAGCCATGATGGATATTATCAGCGAACCGGGATTTTATGACCAATTAAGTGTGCAAGCCAAAAAACTCACTGACGGCTTACAACAGGTCGCCGATAAAGCCGGTGTACCCTTTGCCACCCGTCAGCAGGGTGGCATGTTTGGATTATTTTTTGCGGAAAAAGCCGCCAATGATTTTGATCAGTTGGACGCGTGTGATCTGGATCATTTTAAGCGCTTTTTCCACGCCATGCTGGATCACGGTGTGTACCTGGCGCCTTCTGCTTATGAAGCCGGTTTTATTTCCAGCCAACATGATGATGCCATCATTGAAACCACCCTTAATGCGGCCAGAGAAGCCATAAACGCCTGATATGGAAGCTGAAGGTTGGATCAAGGACGTCTTTGACTGGGTTCAACAAAACCCAAACTGGACCGGCCTAATTATCTTTGGCTTTTCTTTTCTTGAATCTTTACTGCTGGTAGGGATTATTTTCCCGGGCGCGGCATTTTTGGTCAGCCTTGGCGCTTTGATTGGTCTCGGTGTACTGGATTTTTACAGTGCCTGGTTTTGGGCTTCTTTTGGTGGTTTTGCCGGAGACGGCATCAGTTACTGGATTGGTTATTTTTACCGTGAAAAATTGCTGACCAAATGGCCGATTAACCGGTTTCCAAATTTAATTCATAACGGTCAGCGGTTTTTTAAGAAATACGGCATCATCAGCATTATTATTGGCCGTTTTGTCGGGCCGGTGCGCCCCATTATTCCGGCCATTGTCGGTATCATGGGCATGCCGATCAAACGCTACGTGGCCATCAGTTTACTGGCTTCTGTTTTATGGGCGCCTTTCTACTTGTTGCCGGGTATTGTGTTTGGTTCAGCGATTGAAAGTATGGCCAAAGTGGCGGTTAAGCTGGCCGGCCTGACTCTGGTTTTAGCGGCACTGATCTGGCTGATTTTCTGGCTGATTCAGTTTATTTATCAACTGCTGGTACCGCGGGCTTATCGTTGGCTTAGTCGGGTATTGGCCTGGAGTCAAAAACACCCGAAATTAGGCCGCATCACTTCCGGTCTGATTGATCCCAGACAACCTGAAACCGGCTCTCTGGCGATGATGGCCTTTATTCTGGCGATTTTTACCGTGTTAGTGATTGTGTTTATGGCCGGTAACCAGTTGTTGATTGATTGGAATCAGACCAGCGAAGGCTTTTTTTACACCTTCCACAATCCCTGGACCGTCCCACTGATGCAGTGGTTGTTGTATTTAGGCCATGATTTGGTGATTTGGTTAATCACCGGTCTTATGGCCGCCTGGTTTATTTACCGGCGCTTACATTTGGCCCTCGGACATTGGTTGATGTTGTCTTTAAGTGCCTATGTTTTTTCAGTGATTATTTGCCGCATGGATCACGGCCAATGGCATCTCATCGCTTCACATCACGCTTTTTGGTATGTGGCTGTGATTGCTTTTTGGGCCATTCTGGTGGCCGGTGCCTATCCGATTAAATGGCGCAGCTGGCCTTATATTTTGACTGCTGTGTTATCGGCCTTGTACCTGTTTGCCACCCTGTTTTTCTTTAAACTCACTTTACCGATAGCCGTATTGTCAGGAATTATGGCTGCCATTTGGGCCATGGTGGTGGGGATTGCTTTTCGCACCCGTTACCGCCGTCAGTTTTTAGGTTTGCCGCTTAAGCTCATCTTTATCATCACCACATTGACAGCCCCGGTGGCCGCCCGGTTATTTTTTCCCGACAGCAGTCATATTGAAAAACCCCAATGGTTGGCGCAACAAGACTATCACACCACCACCGGTTGGGCCAACACCGGTAAACAGCAGTTGGCTATTCACATTAGCGGTGATTTGGATACCTTGCAAGCCGGTTTAGAAAAGCAAGGTTGGCAGACTTTACAAGTCAAAACCTGGGCTAATGTGATTGCGGCTTTGGCCGCCAACAAACAGGGTGACCTGCCTCTTTTATCCTATGTGCATAAGGGGGAATTGGAGTATTTGCTGATGGCTAAAAAACACGGTGAGCAGTTATGGGCATTACGTGTGTGGCCGGATTCAGGCACGAAATCGAATCAATGGTCCGCCACAATCACTCGCCACAAACGCGACACCGACTTGTGGTTTTTCCATCATTGGGGCTATGTAGATACCGTCACCGACAAATCGACCTTACAGCAGGATTTTAATCAGGCCGGTTTTTCTGTTACCCCATCCGATAACGGCTGGCAGATTGAACTTAAGGCTGCGCCACAAAAGTAACCGTAAACTGTTGTGCAAAGGGTGCATTGAAGCCACCATAGGGCAGCCCATTCAATCGCTCGAATAAAGCCTGTAACTCACTAAAAAGTGTCGTTTCACAATCGACATCAATATCATATGATTGCACCCGGCCTCCGGGCAGTTGCGTGATACCAACCTGACATTCACCTCGGCCAGTTTGGTTATGCCAATGCCGTTTCAAGGTTTTCACTAAAGCCATCCAATAACGGGTTTCAGCTGGTTCAGTATTCTGTAAATACTGACTGTCTACCTCATCGGTGTAAGTGGCGTAAAACAATGAGTACAACAACTGACGGGCAAACACCCGGGTGGCCTGTTGCCAGGCATCGGCATTTAACTCCACCCACACAAAAGTAGGCGTGGTGCCCAATGTATCGGTTATTGTTAAACGCAAATCAATGACCCGTTCGGTTTCTTTAATATCACCGGTAATCACATACCGCACCCCGGCCAAACGCCAATGGTGTAAATTCCAGCGTTCTTCAGGCTGCAGTCGTCCCGGCTGGTAGAACAAGCCCGATTGCGACAAATGGGACAGTAAAATATTTTCAATGGCCACCGCCGGGCTGACTGCTGAACCCCGGTAATCAAATGGTTGCAAATAAACACCGACCGGCTTGTTATCACCACCAACAACAATAAAACGGGGTGTCGCAGCGGCTGTTGAAAACCAGAATATCACAATAAGCAGGCGGTAAAAATGGCGCATAAAAGGCAGTTTAGCATGTTACAGGCCTAAAAAACACAAAATACATACTATATAAGAATAACCTAACTATGATTTGTTTTCAACAACTTACAGGCTTATTTTAATATTTTTTATAATTTTTTAATTTAAAAGCTTGCTTTAATAATGTCTTGTATGTTATTGTTTTACATATCAAATGTGCCTAAGCCGATTTTGGAGTTTATCGGTTATACCTTTAATCCCAACCTTGTTGGGATTTTTTTTGCCTTTAATAAATTAATGTTAAGCCCATTATCCACACTGTTTTCACAATTGGCGGCAAGTAATCGTTTAAAATACAAAAAAATTTCGCTTTCTTACCCATGAAAAATTTAAAAATAACTTTATGTTTACTTCTGCTGTTTGTCTTTACGCATACCGCCTTGGCACAGCAGGCTAATCCGGTTATTGTCGCACCGGTCAAAGCCACCACCTTATCCGGCAATATTCAAGCCTTGGGTGATTTACAAGCCATTAACAATGTTAACCTGACCTCCCAAGTAACGGACTACATCACCGAAATTTATTTTGAAGATGGTCAGCGGGTTAGCAAGGGCGATACCCTGATAGTTATGGATACGGCTGATGAACAAGCCTTGTTGGCGGAAGAACAAGCGCGCTTGGATGAAGCTCAGCGACAAGTCAACCGACTTAATCCCTTAATTGAAAAGATGGCGGCTTCCCGTTCCGCACTGGACACCCAAAAAAGCCTGGTGGCCATTTCTAAAGCCCGCATTCAAGGTATCCAAACAGCCATCGATAAACGTACCATGACAGCGCCTTTTGACGGCGTTGTGGGGTTACGTCAAATCAGTGTCGGTAGCCTGGCTCAACCCGGTATGCAACTGGCAACCTTAGACCAGGACAGTCAAATGAAAT
>CAZLAW010000056.1:0-12762 GCA_964557625.1 uncultured Marinicella sp. | reverse complement strand
TTAACCATCGCCACATTAACCGATGTCAGCGTCAGTGCCGAGCGTGACTTTCAGGTGGCCACGGCCAGCCCGGGTGCAACTTTAAATCAACTGACTGAAGTGTTTTTGGTGTGGCCCGATGAGCAAACACCATGAGACCCAACCGCAGCCAACAAGCCCTGGTGCATTTAAGTCTGTTATTGTCACTCCTGTTGGCCCTCATTCCCTGGCCCTCAACCCTGCAGTTATTGATGCCTCAGTGGACGGCCATGGTTATTGCCTACTGGTCACTGCATGACCATAATCGTTCTGTCATGCTGTTGGCTTTTTTCTATGGTTTAATGTTGGATATCCTCATGGGCAGTTTACTGGGTAAGCATGGTATGGCTTTGGTGGCATTGTCTTTTCTGGTGCTCAAATCTGCCAAACAACTGCGCATGACTTCTTTCTGGCAATTGTTGCTGATGGTGCTGGTGTTGTTGTTTAATGATTTGGTGATTCGTTTATTTATCGACTGGGTCAGTTACGGCTACTTACCCAGTTGGCAGGATTTTTTACCATTGCTATCGGTTGTTTTTATCTGGCCCTGGCTGCATTATCTGTTAAATCGCCTCGACAATTACCTGCGACACCATTAGCACCATGACCACCCCGTTAAAACAACCCCATTTAGAACGCCGGCTGTTTCAACAGCGCTTATGGATTGCGGTGGTTATTGTGGTGCTGTGTTTTGCGGCACTGGTGGCGCGTTATTTTTATTTGCAGGTGATACAACATAGCCATTACACCGAACTGGCGGAAAAAAATCGCATCAAACACACCCGCATCAAAGCCTCACGCGGCCTCATCTATGACCGCAACGGTATCCTTCTGGCTGACAATGTCACCGCTTATCGTTTATTAGTCACGCCCGAAAAAGCCGAAAACATTGAACAGCAGCTTAACCAATTGAATACCATCGTTCCATTGACAGCAGCTGAGCGGGCCGAGATAAAACAGCAATTACAATACAACCCCATCTTTAAACCACTGATTATTAAAGACAAGCTGAGCAATCAACAGGTGGCGGCTTTTGCGGTTCGTCAGCACCAATTTCCGGGCTTTCACACGGAACCTTACCTGATAAGGCAATACCGCTATCCGGTGGTGCTGTCGCATGTGATCGGTTATGTCGGTAAAATCACCGAACAAGGCTATCAACAAGCGGATAAACAACGTTATGCGGCGGATGATTATGTGGGTAAAACCGGTCTGGAAAAATATTATGAGCAACAATTACACGGACAACCGGGTATTTTACGCACCGTGATCAATGCCCGGGGCAAGATGCTGTCTAAACAAATCGAAACCGCCCCGGTCAACGGACAACAACTTATTTTGACCATTGATTTGGCTTTGCAACATGCGGCCTATGAAGCGTTTGGTGACAACAATGGTTCCGCGATTGCGGTTAATCCCAATAATGGTGAAGTACTGGCGATGGTTTCAAAACCCGGCTTTGACAGTAATTTATTTATTAACGGTATATCCCATGATGACTACCGCCGCCTGATTGCTTCGCCGGACAATCCACTGTTTAACCGCAGCATCAAAGGCGGTTATGAACCCGGCTCAACCATTAAACCCTATATGGCCCTGGCCGGTTTGTATTACCAATTGATTGATAAAGATTATCGTTATTTTTCGCGTGGTTTTTTCCAGCTTCCCGGGCAAGATCGCAGGTACCATGACTGGAAACGCGGTGGTCACGGTGAAGTCGATATCGTTAATTCACTGGCCGAATCGGTGAATGTTTTTTATTATGACTTGGCTCATCGCCTGGGCATAGACCGGATTCATGATTTTTTACAGCCTTTTGGATTTGGCCAAATCACCGGCATCGACATCAGCGGTGAAAAACAAGGTATTTTACCGTCCCGGTCCTGGAAACGGACGTTTCGCAATATGGTGTGGTTTCCCGGTGAAACGGTGATTGCCGGTATTGGCCAGGGTTATTTTGTGATTACACCGGTGCAAATGGCGCAGGCGTTGGCGATTTTTGCCGCCAAAGGTGAAGTCAATCGATTGCATTTGGTACAACAGGACATCGACAGCCATCAGTTACCCATGACGATTGACCCCGCAGATTGGCAATTGGTTCATGACGGCATGATTGCGGTCATCAATGCCCCCAACGGCACCGGTCGCGCCATCCGCTCTGAGGATTATTTGATCGCCGGCAAAAGCGGTACGTCGCAAGTCTATGGTAAGTCTGAGGAAGACATTTACAAAAAATCCGAAGACCTGCCCAAAGAACTGCGGAATCATGCCCTGTTTATTGCCTTTGCGCCCGCAGATAATCCGCAAATTGCGGTGGTGGTGGTGGCAGAGCATGGCTCCAGCGGTTCCAAAGCCGCGGCACCCATTGCCAAAAAAATTATTGACGCTTACTTACAGCCTGTGCAGTCAGAATCATGAATAAGCGCTTGTTTTTAATGCCTGATCCGCTGCTGAGCCTCTTATTGCTGACCTTGCTCAGTGGCGGACTGGTGGTGCTTTACAGCGCCGGTGGCTGGATTTTGGTGGAGCGCCAGTTAATTCGGATTTTTCTGGGCCTTATGGGGTTTTTACTGGTGACCCAAATCCGCCCTGAACGTTTTGAACAATTTACCCCTTATTTATTTGCGCTGACCGTAATGATGCTGGTGGCGGTGTTGTTTGTTGGTGTCACCGTTAAAGGGGCTCAGCGCTGGCTGGATATCGGTGTTAGTTTACAACCGTCAGAATTGGGCAAAATCACGTTGCCCATGATGATTGCCTGGTTATTCAGGCATTCAGCCATGCCGCCCAGGTGGTCCACATTACTGCTGGCTTTTGCAGTGATTGCTTTGGTCGCCGGTTTAATCTACCAACAACCCGACCTGGGTACGGCTTTACTGATTGCTTTAAGCGGTTTGTTTGTTATTTATCTGGCCGGATTGTCGTGGCGGTTTATGGCGGTTATCAGCAGCGTTGTGGTGTTGTCGATGCCGGTTTTGTGGTACTTTTTACATGATTATCAAAAACACCGGGTACTGACTTTTCTCAATCCCGAATCCGATCCGTTAAACCGTGGCTGGAACATCATCCAATCCAAAATTGCCATCGGCTCAGGCGGTTTTAGCGGCAAAGGCTGGATGCAAGGCAGTCAGACCCAGCTGGACTTTTTACCGGAGCACTCCACCGATTTTATTTTATCGGTGCTCTCAGAAGAATTCGGATTTTTGGGCGTGCTGGTGTTGTTCACACTGTATTTTTGTGTCATTATGCGTTGCCTGTTCATCGCCTATCACGCTAAAAACACCTATAATCGTTTGCTGTGCGGGGCACTAAGTTTAATTTTCTTTGTCTATGTGGTTATCAATGCCGGCATGATTTCCGGTTTATTACCGGTGGTTGGGGTGCCTTTACCACTGGTCAGTTACGGCGGCACCTCGATACTTACATTACTGCTGTCATTTGGTATCATAGCCTCTGTTCATAAACATAAAAAACTAATCCAACAATGAAAAAACTGGTCCTTATATACTTTTTAATACTGCCTTGTACGCTGTTTGCCGGGGTTAATCAAAATGAGGTTGAAGCGTTTATCAACAAAACGGCTCAGCAGTACGCATTGGACGCCAAAGAAATCCGTCGGATTCTTGATCAGGCACAACACCAGCAAAGCATCATTGACGCCATGAACAAACCGGCTGAAAAAGTACTCGAATGGTATCAGTATCGACCCATTTTTATCACCGATAAACGCATTAAAGAAGGGGTTGAGTTCTGGCAAAACAACGCCGAGGTGTTGCACAAAGTCAGCGAACAAACAAAGGTCCCGCCACATATTATTGTCGCCATCATCGGTGTGGAGACTTTTTACGGACGCATCAAAGGCAATCATAAAGTGCTGGATGCTTTATACACCCTGGCCTTTGATTACCCCAAACGCAGCGCTTTTTTCAGCAAAGAACTGGGGCATTTTTTCAAATTATCCGCAGATGGTCATGTGGATGCTTTAACCGCCAAAGGGTCCTATGCCGGGGCCATGGGTTATGGTCAGTTTATGCCCTCAAGTTATCGCAGCTATGCCGTGGATTATGAACAAGATGGTGTGATTGATTTACTGAATAATCCCCACGATGCCATTGCCAGTGTCGCCAATTATTTGGCCAAACACGGCTGGCGATCAGGCCAACCGGTGGTCGCCGAAACATCCAAACCCGCCACAAAAACCAAACTCAATCAGTTGAAACCCCATCTGCAGGATGATCAGGGCCGGGATTACACCTTGATTGGGATGAAAACAGACGAAGACACCACCGCTTATTGGCATGGTTTTCATAATTTTTATGTGATTTCTCGGTATAACCATTCGCATATGTATGTGATGGCTGTGTACCAGCTGGCAGAACGTATCAAATCAGCCTATGCCACCGTTAATACACCTTCTGACCAAGAGGTTCAGCAATGATAAGCCGTTGGTTGCTTTTCATCGCCGTACTGACTGTGGTGGGTTGTGGTAAAAAAGACCACTACCGCGACATCGATCCCCACAAAATAAAACCCTGGACCCCCAAAAGTGAACCGTTAAGCAAATACGGTAACCACAGTCCTTACCGGGTGCATGGTAAGGTTTACCGGGTCAACAACCACCCGGCCGGTTTTGAACAAACCGGTCAGGCTTCCTGGTACGGTAAGAAATTTCACGGTCGCAGAACCTCTAATCAGGAAGTTTTTGACATGTATAAGCTGACCGCGGCCCATAAAACATTGCCCTTACCCAGTTATGTGGAAGTCACCAATTTAAGAAACAATAAAAAAGCGGTGGTTCGGGTCAATGACCGCGGCCCTTTTGCTGATAACCGCATCATCGACTTGTCTTATGCTGCCGCCAAAATGCTTGATTTCGTCCATGACGGTATCACCGATGTACACATCCGTGTGATCAAAGCCCCGCAGGGTTTACAACAAAAACCCATCACCCAGGGGCTGACTTATGTGCAACTGGGCGCTTTCAAGGACCAGCATACGGCCTATAATTTAGCCAAAAAAGCCAGTCAATTACTTGGAATTGAAACATTTGTCACCATACTGACCACACCCGGTGGTTTATTGCATCGGGTGCGTATCGGCCCCATCGATTCAGAATTTAAAGTCAATCAGTTATTAAACCGGATTACCCAATCGGGTATCAGAAATGCCCAAATAGTGATCGATTAACAAACCCTAACCAAACCATGATGAATAAAACAAACCCAATCAAAGCCTATTGTTCTCTGCTTTTCTTACTGCTAAGCATGACCTCATTCGCACAAAACCAACTGGTACCCGCACCTCCTGCCGTGGCGGCAGAAAGCTATGTGCTGATGGACTACCACAGTAACCACATTCTGATGGAAAAAAACCCCCATGAACGGGTGGAACCGGCCAGTATCACCAAATTGATGACTGCTTATGTGGTGTTCAGCGAAATCAAAAAAGGACAATTGTCGCTGAACGACACCGCCACCATCAGTGAAAAAGCCTGGCGCACCGGTGGTTCTAAAATGTTTATTGAAGTCGATAAACAAGTCAAAATTGAAGACCTCATTCGCGGCATGATTGTGCAATCAGGTAATGACGCCAGTGTTGCGCTGGCAGAACATATCGGCGGCAGTGAAGAAGTCTTTGCTTCGATGATGAATCAGGTCGCCGCTGATTTAGGTATGCGCAACAGCCACTTCAAAAATGCCACCGGTTTACCCGAAGCAGACCATTATGTCTCGGCGTATGATGTGGCTTTGCTTGGACAGGCACTGGTGCGTGATTTTCCCGATTTATACCATATTTATTCAGAAAAAGAATTTACCTACAACGGCATTAAACAACATAACCGCAATACCCTGTTATGGCGTGATCCCACAGTGGATGGCTTTAAAACCGGACACACCGAGTCTGCCGGCTACTGCCTGGCCACCACCGCTTCGCGTAATGGCATGCGTTTAATTAGTGTGGTGATGGGTACCGACTCGGAAAAAGCCCGTGCCGATGAAACCCAAAAAATGCTTAATTACGGTTTCCGCTTTTTTGAAACCCATAAACTGTATCCCGCCGGAGAACAACAGGCGGTGGCTGAAGTGTGGAAAGGGGCTGCCGAAGAGGTCCCCTTGGGTTTAGCCGATGATTTATTTATCACCATCCCCAAAGACAGTTATGACCAGCTGCAAGCCGGCGTGGATATCCCGGGCCAATTACAGGCTCCCGTTAACCAGGGCCAGATCATCGGCCAATTGATTATCCGGCTTCACGATCAAATCATCGCTGAACGACCGATGGTGGCGTTAGCAACGGTGGCACAAGGCGGCTGGTGGACCCGTATGGTGGATGGCATGGGCTTGTGGTTCAAATCTTTTGGAGATGATGATTAATGAGCGAACAGCATCCTGACATACCGCAAGCGGAAGGCCTGACATTCCCGTGCGAATACCCGGTCAAAGCCATGGGTGCCAACAAAGATGATTTTCATACTGAAATTTATCAATGCATCAAAGCCCATGCCCCGGAAGTATCCAAAGAAGGCCTACAAATTAAAACCAGCAAAAATGGCAAATACTTATCCGTCACGGTACTGGTTTATGCCCAGTCAAGAGAACATTTGATTAATATTTACCAGGACGTACGAAAATTAGACAGCGTGGTATGGACACTGTAACTGCACCGTTGATGATTAAACATTTAGGCCGGAGTGACTACCGGTCAGTGTGGTCTGCGATGCAAAAATTTACCGATCAACGGGATAAAAGTACCACCGATGAATTATGGCTGGTGGAACATCCACCGGTCTTTACCCAGGGCCTGGCCGGTAAAGCAGAACACCTGTTGGCACCGGGCGATATTCCGGTGGTCCAGGTGGATCGCGGCGGTCAGGTGACTTATCACGGTCCCGGACAAATTGTGGCCTATCCACTCATCGATTTACGCCGCCATGGTATTGGTGTGAAATCACTGGTGCATGGCATCGAACAGGCTGTGATTGATGTTTTGGCGCATTATGACATTAAGGCTGAACGAAAGTTAAAAGCCCCCGGCGTCTATGTCAATGGTGATAAAATCGCTGCCTTAGGTTTAAAAATTCGCAAAGGCTGCTCTTATCACGGACTGGCTTTTAATATTAACATGGACTTAAGTCCCTTTGCCCGGATTAACCCTTGTGGGTTTAGCGGTTTAAAGGTGATTCAACTGTGTGATTTAACCCCGGACTGTGATATACATACGGTACAGAATCAGCTGATTAACAGCTTGTGTAAAAATTTGAACTTTTCTTCTCACCATACCTCGGTTGCGGTGTGAACCAATCATTGCTCTTATGGATCAAAAAATACCCTTAAACATACAAACCGCCGGCAACAAAGAACTCGGCGCCGCTAAAACAGAACGCAATCGCGCGAAATTTGACACCGATGCGCCACAGTTGCGTAAACCCGACTGGATTCGGGTGCGGATACCCACCGGCAATGCGGTGCAAAAACTAAAAAGCAAGCTGCGCAGTAATTCACTGGTCACCGTGTGCGAAGAGGCCTCCTGCCCCAATATTCATGAATGTTTCGGCCACGGCACCGCCACCTTTATGATTTTGGGTGAAATCTGCACACGACGTTGTTCTTTTTGTGACGTGGCCCATGGCCGCCCCTTACCCGTTGATGCCAATGAACCGGCGAATTTAGCCCGCACCATCGCCGATATGGGCCTTAACTATGTGGTCATCACGTCTGTCGACCGCGATGACTTAAAAGACGGTGGCGCCCAGCATTTTGCTGATTGTATCGACGCCATCCGTGCCAGCACACCGGACATCAAAATTGAAATTCTGACACCGGATTTTCGCGGTAAAAATAAAATCGAAAAGGCCTTAGAGATTTTTAAAAACTCACCACCGGATGTATTTAACCATAACTTAGAAACGGTACCTGATTTATACCGCAATGTCCGTCCCGGTGCCGATTACCAGTGGTCATTAGATTTACTCAAGCGCTTTAAAGCCCAACACCCCGATGTGGCCACCAAATCCGGTATCATGACCGGTCTCGGCGAAACCTTCGAACAAATCAAAGCCACTTTACGCGATCTGGCAGACCACGATGTGGAAATGATTACCGTTGGCCAATACCTGCAACCCACCAAAGGCCACCACCCGGTCCTCAAATACTGGTCGCCTGACGAATTCAAAGCCATCGAAGAATACGGCTACACCCTCGGCTTCACCCACGTCGCCTCCGGCCCCCTGGTCCGTAGCTCCTACCACGCCGACCTGCAAGCCAAAGAAGCGGGGTTTGTCAGCTAAACTCGATTCCTTATAACCACGCTTCGGCGTGGTTACGCCCTACCGGCGAAGTTTTCGTAGGATGGACTTCGACCATCATCATCTAAGACCTTATTGTATTTAAATATTATTGATGGGCAAAGCCCTCCGAAACTTAGTTGCTTGCCCCTACTGCCAGGTTATATCAATTTCCCTTTTCTTAGAGGCACAATCACGAAGGTACAAATTAATTAAGCTTTGGTAAGGCAGTCCTTTTTCTTTTGCCATCTCTTTAAAGTACACAATAACATCTTCACTTAATCGCATGGTTACAGATTTTTTTAATTTAGATGCGTACGGATTTTTACGGGATTTTAATTGGGATAAATCATATTCTTTTTTCATCGCTTTCACCTTTGGTAAAACTTTGTTTCATTTTTTGTCGCTTTTCTTGCTGATATTATTCTCAGCTTATCACCTTGTTCTATTTCACAATGACAAACCATAAGCACATTGGCTTTGTTACTCATACCAAGCAATAAAAATCGATTTTCATTAAGGTATGAATGTGTTTCATCATAAAACTGTACAGCTAACTCATCATAAAATACCGAGGCGGCTTCCTCAAAAGATACACCATGTTTCTTTTGGTTTAAAAAGTTTTTATTTTCATCCCATTCAAACTCAATCATAAATACATTGTATGGTTTTGAGCCATTATTTCAACCAAGAAATCATAATTATTCAAATATTCATCAACTGTGGATTAACAAACAAGTAGGGTGTTGGTCTGTTTGTAGCTTAGCCCAAGCACCCTTACTTAGTTCTAAATATAGAAATATTTCTACAAGTGACACAAGACTGTTCAACCTTGACTACTCACCACCTGCAAACCAATCACAGAAATAATCAAGGTGGACAGAAAAAACATGCGCCAGAAGGTGACCGGCTCCTTAAAGATTATGATACCGGCAATCACGGTGCCAATGGCACCGATGGCGCCCCAGACAGCATAAGCGGTGCCCACGGGAATGGCTTTGGGCCCGCCCATGGCTTTAAATAATAAATACATGCTGATGCTGACGGAGATACCGAAGGTGATAATCCAGAACCAGAATTCTTTACCGCTGTGCTGTTGCGCTTTGCCCAGGCTAATAGCGAAGCCGGTTTCGAACAGGCCGCCGATTAATAACATAATCCAATTGATGCTCATGCGCTCTAATATAACAGAAAAACCCATTTTGTTAACGCCCCAATCAAACATAAAGACCCGGTAAAACCCGGGACTTTATTCTTTGTCTGCTAAGCCAACACCAAAAAGCCAATAAAGCTCACCGTTGCCGCAATCAGGGCATAGGGCAACTGGGTGATGGCGTGGGACACCATATGGCAGCCGGCACCTTGTGCGGCGAGAATGGTGGAGTCACTGTAAAAACAGGCTTGAGAGCCAAAAGCACTGGCCGATAATAAGGCGCCAACAACCAGCGGAATATCCGCATCCACCGCATAAGCCAACGGCATCACAATGGGAATGGTCACTGCAAAAATGCCCCAGCTGGATCCGGTGGCAAAGGACAACACAGCCATTGAAATAAACACCAAAGCCGGCAACCACTGAGCGGTCATATAGGGTGACAGGTTGTCTATCACATACTGCGGCAACATCAGCTTATCGCAGACATCTTTAAAGATAAACGCCGCCACCACGGTACCTATGGCGGGCAACATGGTTTTAAAACCATCCATCATGGTTTCCATCATTTCAGTTAATGACATCAGGCGTTGTAACGCATAAAACGGCAGCGTCATCATTAAGGTCACAATCAATCCTTTGTACACATCCACATCGAAATAAATGGTTAAAGCCACCAACAAAACCATCGGCACCAGAAAATTCTTTAACTGACCTTTGGCCTGGGCTTCTTCAAACTCTGCTTCAATACCCTTAATTAGGTATTCACCGGGCGCAAGGGATTGATCGCTGGGTGTTACCGCTTCAATCAATTCTTCATCCACGGCCACATTGTCGCTGGCCGCCGGTGATTGACAAGGATCCAACAAACCATGTTGGGCGGCCAGTTCGGTATTTTTCATGGGACCAATTACGGGCATAATACCGACTATCACCAACATTAAAACCACCAGTGTTAGCCAGGCGTACAGCATATATGGAATGGCCTGGATATAAACAGTCAAACCTTCACCCACAGCGGCCACCTGGTTGTTTTCCAATAAACCACCAAAGAAAATGGCCCAGGTGGATAAAGGCACCAGAACACACACCGGTGCAGCGGTTGAATCCACCACGTAGGCCAGCATTTCCCGAGAGACTTTGTATTTATCAGTCACCCGCTTCATACTTTCACCGACACTCAGTGCATTCAGATAATCATCCACAAAAATCACCAAGCCAAGTGCAAAAGTCATGAATAAAGAAGACTTTCGACCGGCCGTATATTGCTGCGCTTTTCGGCCAAAAGCCAAGGCCCCGCCGGTACGTACCAACAACCCAATCAGCATGCCAAAACCACCACACACCAGAATAAGCCAGGCAATGGTCTCATCTTGCATCACCGTGAGCGTGGTGTCGGTAAAATGGGTCAGAATATCAGCCGGTGAATACAACAATAAACCCGATAAAGCACCCAAAATTAGCGCCAGGATGGGGCGTTTCAACCAAATTGCCAACACCAGAACCACCACGGGCGGTATTAAACTGACCGCAGTCGGTTGTGCATGGAAGGTGTCTGTCACGCTTTGAGATAGCATCTTAAGTTCCTCAATAAATCACCGGTCGGTGATTAATCAAACAAAATTTCCAACAGATTTTATTGATCAGAGATCATCTGTTATCAGGTGCGAATATTGGCACAAAATAATTTTTTTTCCTAATAAAATTATCATATGGCCCGTATATTTTTTGTCTGAGATGAAACCGTTTTATTCCTACCGCCATTCGGTTTCGCCAAAGACAAAAACATGAAGAAATGCCCATCAAAATTAACAGCGGAATCCTGCGCCCCCGGAACCGATCATGACATGAACCAACTGATTAAGATTCAGAAAATTGGTGTTAACATGATTGTTATGATGTTGAACACAAACCTTTCTGTGATCAACTGCCGCCAATTAATAACCGATCGGCTAGGCACATATTTTCAGACAAAAAATAGCGTTTAGTTTATATCAACACCATTTAAAAGAATTCACATCATTGGTGAAAACAAGCGCACCACGCGTTCCCAGAAGTGAACTAAGGCGCTGCGCTGTAGCCATTGATCAATATCTATTTTTTTGGCATCTTTTAAATCTGTTTCAAACACTTCAGCCAATTGCTGGGCTTTGGCTTCACCGTAAATCAGGGTGTTAATTTCAAAATTAATATCAAAGCTGCGCACATCCATATTGGCACTGCCCAGAATCACCAAATCATTATCAATCACCATGGTTTTACTGTGGATAAAACCTTTTTTATAGAGGTATATTTCGACCCCGATGGACAACAATTCGCTGTAATAAGATTTGGCCGCGGTGTTAACAATCCGTGAATCAGATTGATCAGGTACCAATAGTCGCACCTTAACCCCACTTTTGGCGGCAATAATCAGGGCATCTTTAAGGCGTTCACCGGGGATAAAGTATGGGGTGGTAATTAAAATTTGTGAACGCGCCGAAGCAATCGCTTTTATAATGGAAAACAAAATATTCGGCAAATCCGAGTCCGGCCCGGAGGACACCGGCTGGACCAGTTCAGGCTCAACCACATGGGTTTTTATGTTCAGCGGAAAATAACGGGCATTTAAACTGACTTCATGTTCACTACAAAAATTCCAGTCACTGATAAAAACATACTGAAAAAACGCCGCTGCCGGCCCCCGGATTTGAATATGGGTGTCACGCCAGTAAATTTGATTTTCCGGGGCATCGCTTGTATCGGTGGCATTGATGTAGTTATCGCCCACATTGATACCACCGGTAAAAGCACATTCACCGTCAATCACCACGATTTTTCGGTGGTTGCGGTAATTGATGCGATGGGCAATGGCGTGTAATCGCAAGCGATAAAAGGGTGTGGTTTGGATACCACTTTTTTGCATCTTCTTCAGTAATTGGCGGCCAATATTAAAACTGCCAAAGTCATCATAGATAAAACGAACTTCCACGCCCTGCTCTGCCCGTTCAATCAGGGCATTGGCCACCTGATTACCAATCCCGTCACTTTCATAAATATAATATTCCATATGGATATGGTGCCGGGCTTGCCTGATGGCTTTTAACAGAGCCGGGAATTTTTGCTCACCATTGTGGTAAATAATGACCTCATTAGCGGCAGAAACCGGACTGAGGTTGGTGTTTAAAATAAAACCCGATAAATGCCGGTATTTTGATGGAAACAAATCATCCTGCCAAATATTCTCTGCCACTTCAAAGCCGTGGTCCTTGACCTCTTGTCGCAGTCTTTCATCCCGTAATAGTTTATGGCTGTAAAACTTACGTTT
>CAZLAW010000055.1:0-12857 GCA_964557625.1 uncultured Marinicella sp. | reverse complement strand
CACTGGCAAAGAGCCTGTGTCAATCTCAAGAATTAGCACATTTGGATTTAGATACACTGGCATGGGAAGCCACTACACCGCCTGTCAGAAAAAGCTTGAGCGCTTCTAAAAAAGAAATTGATCACTTTATCAAAACAAATGATTTTTGGGTTATTGAAGGCTGTTATACGGATTTGCTTGAGCTGGCTGAACCGCATTCCAGTGAAATAATATTTATGAACTTACCCATTGAGATGTGTATTTTAAATGTGAAATCGCGTCCCTGGGAGCCGCATAAATATAAATCGAAACAAGCGCAAGATAACAACCTGGATATGTTAATAGACTGGATATCTCAATACACAAAAAGAGATGATACGTTCTCATTGCTTGCGCATCAAAGTTTTTATAATAATTACAGCGGCAAAAAACGGATAATAAGCAGTAATCAAAAATAAGTTTAATATCTCACGATGGGTGGGTCTCACCCACCAATACATGTAACTCAATTCACATTTAATATAAAATCTCACTTTTAATAAATTATAGATGAGCCAAATGAAAATACGACTTATGATTGCGCTGTGTTTGCTGCTGTTTTCAGCCTCATATGCCAGCAGTTCGACCGCTTTGCAACAAGTTCCGGGTACCGGTATTTTTATGCAATCACCACAAGGCTTTACCGCTTCAAAACGTTTTGCCGGTTTTGAACAGGTGGACACCATGTCTTCTTTGATGGTTTTGCCGTTAAAAGATATTTCATTGGATGAGGTCGGAAAACAGATGTTTGCTGAGTCACAATTAAAAAAGCAAAACATGACGATGCTGGGTCGTGAAGATTTGCTATTTAATGGTCGGATGGTTGGTCTGGTTTTCTTACAACAGCAAACAGCAGCCGGCGTGGTGGAAAAAATCGTTCGTTTAATCGAGGGTGATGAAGAATTGGTGGTTATAAACGGCATTTACTTACAGTCTCATAAAGATCAGGTTTACCGGCCGTTACGCGAAGCGATTCTCAGTGCTGAATGGCGCGATATGCCGGCGCCCACCGGTTTTGAAATGGTGGACTTTGCGTTTGATGTGGCATCGGGCTGGGAAATCCGTGAACCCGGCCAGTTAGGTAGGATGGTGATGCTATCACTTGCTGATGCCCCCAGACATAGTACACCGATGGACTGGCCATTGGTGATTGTGGTGCCTTCATTGGATGACCGAACCATTCATAATCTGCGCGCGAGCAGTATTGAGATGTTAAAAAATGTCAAAGGTTATGCCTTTGGCTCGATTCAATCGGAGCAATCGCGTGAAATTAATGGCTTAAAATCTTATTTGATTAAAAGCACAGGCACGGATATCGAAACCGCAGATCCTTTAGAGTGCTGGCAGTTACTGATACGCGGACATAACAATAAAGGCTATTACAGAATACTGGCCCTTGGCAGTGACTTAGATTCTGACGCCGGAGAACTCTTTGAAATATTTAAAAGTACCTTTACGTTAAAATAAAATTTCGCCGGTAAATCAGCCATAATTTTCTGCCAGTCTACTATATTATAATGAGTTAATTGTACAAGGTTTTATAATTATGCTTAGCTTATATGATTTCGATATATTCCATTTGTTAATTGCTGCACCGTTGGTTTATTTCGGCTTACGCTTTTTATGGTTTAGTGCGCTTGTCAGCAGTTCTCTCATTAAATATGCAAAAGAACATGAACTTCGGGGTGCCTGGAAAAATGGGGGTTATTTTGTTCTTTATATTGGTATATTAATATGTATTTATGCACCTGTTACAGCTCGGATACCTCATGAAACGACATCAAGAATAATAGGCGCTGTTCTCGTGCTTTCCGGAGTTATTGCTCTTTGGACTGCTCGCCGTAGCATGCTTAATATGAAGGTTTCAGCCAAGGGACTTTCGGGTATGGAATTGACCGGGTATTCGCAGGAACAAAAAATGAAGGAGATTGTCGATGAGACACTTCAACGTTCACAACCAGTAAATGCTGAAGATAAGGTTTTGGTTAATCGCATTAAAAAACAAGCAGTTATTGATGAAAAGTTAAGCGGTTTCGATTGGATAATTTATGCGTCTGCTGTGCTGGGTGGAATTGTATTTATTTCAGGAATAATACTTTGGCAGATTGAAATAAGAGCAGGGGTGTCTGATCCGCCTTCAATCAGAGAACATGCTGCAGTGGCTATGTTTCTTACTGGAATAATACTTTTTTTACCTTTGATTATTTTATCTATTCGCTCTTTGCTAAATGTTAAGAATTCGACTAATTAGAAGAAATTCAATACAAACTCTGTAAAAGCGCACCATAAAAAAATTTCAATAGACTTCCGGCTAAATCATGGGATGTAACTTAATTCGATGGTTTTTAACGGTCAAACTGTCTGAGCATATCGTAATCAATCAGGATCTCTTGTTCATGAATGGTGAATTCACCGCTTTGCATGTCTTTAACGTAGTGCTTGAGGGCCGTGATGTTTACCGGGAAGGCGAGGTTATCCCAGGGGATGTCCTCGGGCAGAAATAATTTTGATTCGGAGGTTTCGGCTCCGGCGCCAAAGTCGGCTGAATCTAATTGAGCACGGTAATAAATATGCACCTGACTGCGTTGTACGATGCTATAAATGCCGAACAATTCAATATTTTTGATGTCAGCCAGCACTTCTTCTTTGACTTCCCGGATGGCGCCATCGAGGGTGGATTCACCAATTTCTAAAAAACCGGCCGGGACATTCCAGCAGTTTTTACGGGGTTCGATGGTGCGCTTGCCGAGTAATATTCGACCTTCGTGCTCAATGATACAGCCACTAACAATCAGCGGGTTTTCATATTGAACATAAAAGCAACTTTGACAAACGGCCCGAAGTTTATCATCACCTTCGGGTTTTTGGTATTTAACTTGGTGGCCGCATTGGTTACAGAATTGTATACTCATGGTGTGGGTTCCCGTTAATAGTTGTTCGGATTCCAATAATGCATGGAATCACATATTCGAATAAAGGATTGATAGCGTTTTTCTGATATTTTACCATCGGCCACCGCCTGAATAACAGCACAATCCGGTTCGTGACTGTGGCTGCAATTACTGAATTTACAGGCGCCCATATAATCTTTAAACTCACGAAAGCCCCGGGCAATTTCAATCGGTGATAAATGCCAGAGTCCGTATTCCCAGACACCCGGCGAATCAATCAAAAAAGCGTCTTGTGATAAATCATAATAAAGTTGGGTGACACTGGTGGTGTGCGCGCCTTTGCCGGTTTTTTTCGCCAGTTCACCGGTTTTTAAATCCAGTGATGGGAACAGTACATTACATAGGCTGGATTTTCCCACACCTGATTGGCCGGCCAAGAGTGTTGTTTTAGCTTTAAGTTGTTGCTGTAGGGGGTGAAGACTGTTTGGTTCTTTAATACTGGTTAAATGAACTTGGTAACCAAGCTGGCGATAATTATGGGCCGTATGGGTAAAAAAGTCTGATTGCAGGTCGATTTTATTAAAAACCAAGATAGGTTCAATGTGATTGAGCTCTGCGGCCACCAGATAACGGTTAATAATATCGCGTGTGGGTTCAGGGGATACGGCCATGATAATTAAAACCTGATCAACATTGGCAGCCAGGTGTTGCTTTCGACCATGTTTATCAGCACGGCTAAAGACGTTATCGCGGGGTAGAATGGCGTCAATACGGTAATCATTCTGGTCCTTTTTTAACCTGACATAATCACCACAAATGGGTTTGAGCTGACGGTTAAAAAACACCTTCCGTTCAGACAAGTCGGATAAGTCAATGGCTGTGGCGGTTTGTTTTAGCGTGGCGCTGATTCGGTGGCGTTTTTCCATAAAAAACACATGGCATACTTTTTAGCTGATAATAGATTATACAATAGAGGCCTTTGAAAAAACCCGGGTCGTGGGGAATAAGAGTTAAAATTTCTTTTTATCAAGGGAGGCAACACTGTTCCATCAGCGGTAATGAGCAGTTTTTTAACACAGTGAGGTGGGTTCAAACTTTTAAATCAATCCATGATTTATATAAAAGTCTCTTAAGGTTAAAATGGCTTTTTTTATTTAGGATAGCTTGTGCGTTCAGAACATCATTTAATTTGGATTGACCTGGAAATGACCGGTCTGGATCCAATGAAGGCTCATATCATTGAAATCGCCACCATTGTTACCGATGCTGATTTAGATATCATTGCTCAGGGCCCTGACATTGCCATTCATCAGCCGGAAAAAATACTGCAAGCCATGGATGAGTGGAACACCGAACACCACACCCAATCGGGTTTATGGCAGCGGGTATTAGATTCGGATATCTCGGTGCGTGAGGCGGAGCGTATTACACTTGAATTTTTAAAGGAGCATGTGCCCAAACATACCTCACCCATGTGTGGTAACAGTATCTGTCAGGACCGACGCTTTCTGGCACGCTGGATGCCGGAATTAGAAAATTATTTTCATTACCGACAAATTGATGTGAGTTCAATCAAAGAGGTTATTCGTCGTTGGAACCCGCAATTATTAGACGGCTTCAGTAAAACAGGACAGCATCTGGCATTAGCGGATACGGAAGAATCCATTAAGGAGTTGCGCTATTACAGACAGTTTATGGGTGAGGCCGGCGGACACAAAAAAACCACTGATTAAATCAGTGGTTTTTTCTTTCTATGGATCAAGTATTAAGCCGGTAAATGCTGTTCCAGTACCTCTTTTAAGGCTTTTTCCGTCACCGGTTTAACCAAATATTCTTTGGCACCCTGACGCAGCCCCCAGACACGGTCAGTCTCCAACTTTTTGGTGGTAACGATAATCACAGGAATGTGGGCGGTGCGCTCATCTTTGCTGATTTTACGGGTGGCCTGAAAACCGTTCAGATCCGGCATCACCACATCCATTAAAATGAGATCCGGAAGTTGTTCTCTGGCAATTTGTATGCCTTCTTTGCCATCTTCGGTGAGGATGGTTTCATGTCCCAGCTTTTCAACAATTTTTTGCATGCCGTAAAGCTGTGAAGGGGAGTCGTCAATGATAAGTATTCTTGCCATGTTGTTATTCTGTTTAAACCCAGCATTATCTTAATGAAAACAGAGGATAATTGCAAAACATAGTTGCTTATCCCGGCTAAAAGGGTGATTTTAAATGACCAACGGAAGCCGGATTGAAAAAAGGGTCAAATATTGTCACAAATTAGTCCTTTAAGGGTCTGTTTTATTGTCCGTTAAGTTTCAAATTTGCACGATTATTATCGGCAGTTAAGATAACCTCTTCACTGCGGTAATCACTGACACCGGCATCTCCGCTGACACTCAATCGGGCTGAAAAAATCAGTTGTTCAAAGTCGCTGAGTTGACGTTGCGGGGTTAAGTTATGTTGATTGGATAATTCAACCTTTAAAGGCCAGGTAAAGGGTGGTGCCAGGTCAATGGCTGCAACCGGCATCGGTGGACCGGTCGGTGATTTGGCGGACACAAACACCCGAGTGGTGGCAGGGAATTGTTGGTTTTTAATCACTTCATCGGCATCAATACCGATATGGTAAATTGGCGTCTCTGAATCAACCTGTATGGAATCTTTACCGGGATTTGTATCCGTTATGTTAAGCGGGCCTTTATTTTGCTGACTGCGGGCCTGGTTGATTTGCTTTATGATGGTGGCTTTGACTTGGTCATCACTGATTTTTTGTATCAGCGTACGCCATACATTTTCAGCCCGGGCGTAATCTTGTTGTTCAAAAGCAATAATACCTTGGAGCCACAAGGCTTTTTGATGGTTCGGATCAGCCGCTAAAGCCTGGTTGATGTATTTTTGTGGTTCGCCTAAAAAACTGCCGGTGTTGTTTTTAAAAGCCACAGCTTCCGCCAGTTCAGTGAGGATATTGGCATTGTTCGGTGCCAATGTATTGGCTTTTTTAAAGGCGTTGACCGCCGCCTCAAAATTTTGCATGCGCATCATGGCGCTGCCGTACAGCATTTGACCTTCTATATCATTGGGATTTTCCTGTAAAGATTGTTCTAACTGCGCCAGGGCTTCTTCAAGACTGGGTGGTTGTTGTTGCTGTTGTTGGGGCGCAAACAGGAAAGCGTTAAGCAATAAAGCCGTCGGAATAAGTACCACCAGGAACCAGAGTGTGGTTTTGCTGCTGTGCGTTTGTTGCCGGTCTAATGTATTCAGGGCATCGATGTATTCATCTTTGCGTGTGGGGTCAGTCTTGATTTTATTAACAAGCCAACGTTTTTGGGTTTGTTTGTTTTGACGCCAAAACAACCAGCCGAATAACAAGCCGACCAATAAGATTATTGCAGCATAGGTTAACCAAGGGGTCATGTCTGTTTTTTCCTGATGTTATAAATAAGAATGCCGGCACCGAGAAGTAACACCATAAAAGGTGAAAACCACAGAAAGAATGTACTGGGATTCAAGGGCGGGTTATAGGTCACAAAATCACCATAGCGTTGCACCATGTAGGCCAAAATGGTGTCCTTGTCCTGGCCATTCATCACAAATTCAGCCACCTGATCCTTCAGGTCTTTGGCCAAATCGGCATCAGAATCGGCTAAATTCTGATTTTGACAGACCAAACAACGCAGTTCTTCGGTCAATTCCTGGTACAGTTCACGTTGTTGTTCGTTTTTAAAATCATAGACTTCAATAGACAGGACATGGCCGCTGATCAACAGAGAAATAATTATGATAAATGTACGCTGTAGAGTCATTGTAATTGAGCGAGTTTAGGTAAAATTTCATTTTTAACATTATCGGGCGTTAATTCACCGACAATTTTGTGAACAATGATACCGTTGGCATCAATTAAAAAACTTTCCGGGGCACCATACACGCCAAAATCAATGGCCACATTGCCTTTGTAATCGACCAAAATGGTGTCATAGGGATTGCCCAGCCGTTTTAACCAGGCATCGGCATTTTTAAACTCATCTTTCCAGTTTAAACCCACCACCTTAAGCTGGCCGGATTGGGCTAAATCCGTGACCACCGGATGCTCATACAGGCAATTAGGGCACCAACTGCCCCAGACATTCAGTAACCAGGGCTCACCAAGAAAATCTTCTTCACTCAGGGTGCCTTCTTCATAAAGTTGAGGCAACTCAAAAGCCGGTACAGGTTTACCAATCAAGGGAGAGGGTACTGTTTCATTGTGGTAACCCATGTTTAAAAACAACAGGGTCAGTAGGCCGACAAAAATGGTTAAGGGAATGAGGGTAATTACAATTTTTTTCATGATAAATTTAACTGTTGTGCCATCACATGATCGCGTTGTTTGTCTTCCTGGCGTTTAATGCGGGCACTGAATAAACCGATAATGGCACCGGTGAGCATTAAAATGCCGCCAAACCACATCCAGCGAATCATCGGTTTGATGTAAATACGTACTGCCCAGGCACCTTCCTGGTTGACCGCCTCACCCAGAGATACATAAATGTCTTTGGTCCAACCCACATAAATGGCGGCTTCGGTCATCGGCATTTGTTGTTTGGGATAGAACCGTTTTTGCGGATTCAAAGTGGTGATTAACCGACCGTCCCGGCGCACTTCCACATGGCCTTGCTGGGCCTGGTAATTTTCTTGTTTAACGCGGTCCACACCGGTAAAAGTAAAGTCGTAACCACCGACCTGTTTGGTAACGCCCGGTGACATCAGGATATCTTGTTCAATGTCTTTATGTTCTGTCATCGACATCGCAATTAAAAAAACCGCCACACCCACATGGGCCACACTCATGCCGATAAATCCGGCAGTGGCACGTCCTGGCCGTTTAAACCACTGACCAAGGGTGGCTGTCAAAACCCAAAAACCACCGTAAATTCCCGCAATGGCCCGTATATTCAACGGTTTAAAGATAAGCCAAACAACAACAGTCAACAGGGTTGAAGCGATAAAATAGGGTAACAGTTGCTTCACCGCAGCCAGCATGTCATCACGATGCCATCTCAGCTGACTGCCCAAAGGCAATAATACCGCCATCGGTATCATCAGCACAAAAAACATCAAACCGAAATAGGGTGCACCCACCGAAATTTTCTTGCCCATCGCTTCAAAAATCATTGGGAACAGTGTTCCCAGTAAAACCGTAAAGGTGGCGGTGATAAATATCAGGGAATTGGCCAATAGCAGGGTTTCTCGGGAATTGAGATTAATGGTGTCACGGGATCTAAGCTGATTGGCACGGAAGGTATACAGGGTTAACGCACCGCCTGAATAAATCGCCAGCAACACCAAAATAAAAATACCGCGGAAAGGATCGGCGGCAAAGGAATGGACCGAGGTGATACTGCCTGAGCGAACCAGAAACGTGCCTAAAATACATAAACTAAAAGCAATGATGGCCAGTAGTACGGTCCAGCCTCTGAACGCATTTTTGCGTTCACTGACTGCTTGCACATGAATCAGCGCCGTACCGGCCAACCAGGGTAGGAATGAGGCATTTTCAACCGGATCCCAGAACCACCAGCCACCCCAGCCAAGTTCATAATAGGCCCACCAGGAACCTAAAATGATACCCATGGTGAGAAAAGCCCAGGCAATATTGGTCCAGCGTCGTGACCAGCGAATCCATTGTTCGTTAATCTCACCGCCAATCAAGGCCGCCACGGATAAAGCAAAAGCGACGGATAAACCCACATAGCCAAAATACAGTAATGGCGGGTGCATAATCATGCCGAAATCCTGCAGCAAGGGGTTCAAATCACGACCATCAGCGGGTACCGGAAAAATCGTTTCAAAAGGGTTGGACGCGAACAGCACAAAGGCCACAAAACCCAGGGCAATCAATCCCAAAACAGACAGTACCCGTGAAATTTGACTCAACGACAATGATTGGCTGAATTTGGCCACCGCAGAAATCCACAAAGCTTGTACCGTCACCCACATTAAAATGGAACCTTCATGGGCACCCCAGGCGGCGGTGATGCGGTAGCGTAAAGGCAGCTCTAAAGATGAATTTTCTGCCACATAAAGAACCGAAAAATCCTGTTGAACAAACAACACCACCAAAATCACAAAAGATGCCATGACGGTGATAAACAACACATGGGATAAAGGCCGGGCTGTTTGCATGAGCGTTGGGTTGTTTCTGGCATAACCCAGCATCGGCAACACCGTTAAAGCAGCAGCCAGCAGCAACGATAATATCAATAAAAATTGTCCAATTCCAGGTAGCATATTATTGTTGTGCCTCCGTTTGTAAAATATCTGCCACTTCCGGCGGCATATAGTTTTCGTCATGTTTGGCCAACACTTCTTCAGCCACAAATAAATGCTTGTTTTCCATATGACCTATGGCGACGACACCTTGGCCTTCACGAAATAAATCCGGCAAAATCCCTTCATATTCAACCTGCACATCAGCACCATAATCGGTGACAGCAAATTGTACCTTTAAACTGTTATCAAGCCTTTTCAGGCTGCCTTCTTTCACCATACCGCCTAAACGAAAACTGCGGTTTTCGGGGTAATCCTGAGCAGTGACTTCAGTGGGACTCTTAAAAAACATCACATTGTCTTTGAATGCGGTCAGGAAAATGGCGGTGGCCACAGCCACACCAAAAATCACCAAAGAAATTAAAATTAAACGGCGTTTGCGGGTTGGGGTCATGACTGTTTTCTCCGCAGTCGGGATTTGATTTGACGGATCAATTGTTTGCGTTGTCGATGAATGCCGATAAAATCTAAGGCCAGCATAACACCAAACAGCGCCATCGAGCTCCACACAAAAAAGTTATATTTGCCCATGTCCAGAAATGTTAACAAGTTAATTCTCAGTCAATTGTTTCATCACCCATGATTTTTTTTGTTCGGTGCGCAACAAATAATTACGTGCCCGATGCAACATGGAGTATACATAATAAAATTTAGTGGCCAATGCCATCACCAACAGGGGTCTTAACATAGACCACTCTTTAATACCACTGTTCCCGCCCAAAAGTGAAATACTGGCTCCCTGGTGGATACTGGTCCACCATTCCACCGAATAGCGAATAATGGGTAAATTAATCAGGCCAATAATGGCCACCAATGCCGCCAAACGGGCGGCTTTTCGCGGGTCATCATCATATGCACTGTAAATACCCATGACGCCAATGTACAAAAACAGCAGAATTAACTCTGAAGTCATGCGGGCATCCCAGTCCCAGTAGGTACCCCACATCGGTTTACCCCACAGCATGCCGGTGAGCAAGGTCAGGGCGGTAAACAACGCACCAATCGGTGCGCTGGCCATCATCACCGCTTCGGCCACTTTCATGCGCCAAACAAAGGCAATAATACCGCAGACACCGATAATGGCATAGATAAACAAACTCATCCAGGCTGCCGGTACATGGACAAACATAATACGGTAGGAATCACCTTGTTGATAATCCGGTGGGGCAAAAAATAAGCCGTCAATCAAACCGTAAACGGTTAACACCATGGCCAAAATAAACAGGGGTTTTAACCAATATCCGGTGATGCGATAGAAGCTCGGTGGCGAGCCCATTTCATGATAGAACTTAACAATTTTGTTCATATTTGTTTCATTATTCCAAATTAACCTTGATGGCGGCTGCGGCCGCCAACGGTGCCAGAGTCAGGGCCAATACCAAACAACCGGTCAACAGCGCTAAATGGCCGGACGGGGTATTACCTAAGGTGGTTTCCAGAACTGCACCGGCTCCAAAAATTAACACCGGTGCCAGTAGTGGCATAATCAAAACACTGAGCAACATACCACCATTTTTCAGGTTCATAATCAGGGCAGAGCCCACCGTCCCCAATAAACTGAATATGGGGGTTGCAATCAACAAAGACAACATCAAAACCCCGTAAGCATAGCCCGGTAAGTGTAACAACACGGCAATCACCGGTGCAAATAAAATAACCGGTAAACCGGTGGTTAACCAGTGGGCACCGGCCTTGGCTAAAACAGCCACTGGCAAGGGTAATCCCGACAGCACATATAACCCCAAACTGCCATCCTCATAATCGTCCTTAAAAATATTTTCTAAAGTAATCAGGGTGCTGATTAAAGCCAGAATCCAAACCACCGCCGGGGCAATTTTCTGCAAGGTTTGGGCACCGGCACCCAGGCCCAAAGGAAACATGGTGACAATTAAGAGTTGAAACACCAGCGGTTGATAGATATTTGATTTCTTGCGCCAGGCCACCAGCACATCGCGCTGCAACAGTATCCAGAACTTCATGGCCGCACCAGTTGAATTAAATGATCGGCTTTCTGGTGGATACGTTTATTATCATGAGCGGTCAGCAGAGCTGCTCCACCGTTATCGATGTGGTTGCTGATACATGAAAACAACCAATCGCATCCGGCCACATCCAAATTCACAAAGGGTTCATCCAACAGCCAGTAGGTTTTGTTCAATACCAATAAGCGACTTAAAGCCAGGCGTTTTTTCTGACCGGCTGATAAATCACTGGCATGGTGATACTCATAACCGGCTAAACCCACCTGATCTAAGACATCCGATAATTGGGCTTCATTGCTGCGAATCCCATTCATGGTGGCGGCAAAGTTTAAGTTCTCAAGGCAGGTCAGACTGGCTTTGTTACCGAGAAAGTGCCCAATATAATGGCTGTGGCCGAACCAGTCATCCGTATTACCGGGGTGATTAAAGGTCATCCGCCCTGCGCAAAAGCTGCCTAAACCGGCGACCGCTTCCAATAACGTGGTTTTACCCGAACCATTACGACCGGATATCACTGCCATCTCACCGGGCTTTAAGTGTAAATCGATTGGTGCAAACAGTGGTTCACCACCTTTTTGACACTGGGCATGTGAAATATGTAGAATGGCTGATTGCAAGGAATTATGTGGGTTTATGTTATTGATGAGTATTTTAATTTTTACGCGTGCTAAAGTAAAGATAAGCCGGACTTTTGCGCACTTTTTCAGGTCAGAAGTTTGATATGGGTCAATACCAACATATTGTGGTTTTAACCGGTGCCGGTATTTCAGCAGACAGTGGTCTGGCCACCTTTCGAGACGGCGGTGGATTGTGGGAGAATCACCGCATTGAAGAGGTGGCCACACCGGAAGCCTTTGACCGTAATCCCGATCTGGTTCATCGATTTTACAACGCACGGCGTGTTGCAGCTGCAGCGGCTGAGCCCAACGCCGCACACCAGTGTCTGGCGGTGGTTGAACAACAACTGGATGATTTTGTTTTAGTCAGTCAGAACGTGGATGACTTACATCAGCGAGCGGGGAGTCGGCGGCTTTTATCCATGCACGGACAACTGAATGAATACCGCTGTGTCCAGTGCCATGCCATAGAGACGACCAATCAGGATTTAGCTGTGACAAGTGTTTGTTCGCACTGTCAAAGTACTGGGGCTTTACGTCCTCATATTGTTTGGTTTGGTGAAATGCCGTTACATATGGATGAGATTTTGGCGCAACTAATGGCCTGTGATTTATTTGTTGCCATTGGCACTTCGGGCACGGTTTATCCGGCGGCCGGCTTTGTGGAAATCGCCAAAAGCCATCAAGCGCATACTGTGATGCTGAATTTGGACGGCACGGACAATCCATTGTTTGATGAAACCATAACCGGTCAGGCTTCAGAGGTGGTACCGGCGTATTTTTATGATCAATTGGGTTTCAATCGATAGCTTTTATACGTTATGGCTTCGTGTCTGCTTATAAAATTTCACCACAGAGGCACAGAGGTCACAGAGTTTTAATAGTGATTTATGCTGGGGCAAGCCCGGCAACCATTAAGCACCCAGCTAATCACCGAATGGATAATCATTTTTTACAAAAAAAGTGAAACTTCATGTGTCATTTAGGTGATGGTGCAGGGTGAAATGAATTACCTTTTACTCTGTGTTCTCTGTGCCTCTGTGGTTA
>CAZLAW010000054.1:0-12966 GCA_964557625.1 uncultured Marinicella sp. | reverse complement strand
AAATCAATGAATGAGAGGTTAACTTCATGACCGAGACAAGCAATCAGGTGCCAGACGATAAAGTCACCATTGAAATTGATGGTCAAACGGTATTGGCCGATAAAGGCAGCATGATTATTCATGCCACCGATGCCCATGGCATCAACGTTCCCCGATTTTGCTACCACAAAAAACTCTCCATCGCCGCCAACTGTCGTATGTGCATGGTGGACGTGGAAAAAGCCCCCAAACCGTTACCGGCCTGTGCCACACCGGTGGCTGAGGGCATGAAAATTTATACCCGCTCAAAACGGGCCACCAGTGGTCAGAAAAATGCCATGGAGTTTCTTCTCATTAACCATCCACTGGATTGTCCGATTTGTGACCAGGGAGGGGAATGTGAATTGCAGGATGTGGCCATGGGTTATGGCCGGGATGTGTCACGTTTTGTGGAAGGCAAACGGTCAGTGGCCGATGAAGACTTAGGCAGCTTGGTGGCTTCCGATATGACCCGCTGTATTCATTGTACCCGTTGTGTGCGGTTCTTAAATGAAATTGCCGGCACCGATGAACTGGGCGGTATCGGTCGCGGTGACCGGACTTATATTGCCACCGCCATTGGCCAGGGATTGGATTCTGAGTTGTCGGGTAATATCATTGATTTGTGTCCGGTGGGTGCACTGACCAATAAACCGTTCCGATTTAAAGCCCGGGCGTGGGAATTGATGGCCACGGCCGGTTTATCCATGCATGATGCTTTAGGCTCGAACATTTATTACCACACCCGTCACGGTCAGATTTTACGGGCGGTGCCACGAGAAAATGAAGCCATCAATGAATCCTGGTTATCTGACCGAGATCGTTACGGTATCCACGGACTTAATCACGAACAAGACCGTGTGACCCAGCCGATGGTGAAACAAAGTGGTCAATGGAATGTGATTTCCTGGGAAGATGCACTGGGGATTTTGGTGAAAAAGCTCAAAGACACCGCACCGGAGCAAGTGGCTTTGTATGCCGGTCAATATGCCACCAGTGAAGAATACTATTTACTGAAAAAATTATTTAATCAGATTGGCAGTGATCAGCATGAACACCGCCTAACAACCGTTGACTTTAGCACGCCTTATCGTGCGCCACGACAGGATGTGCCTTTGGCCGAAGTGGCCACCCATGACAACATTATTCTGGTGGGCAGTTATGCCCGACACGAACAGCCGATTTTAAACCACAAAATTCGTCAAGCCTGGTTAAAAGGGGCACAAATCAATGCCTTTGGCCCGTGTCATTTCGAGCAAAACTTCGAATTAAACCTGGATATTACCGGCAACCAGATTGATTGGGTTAAAAAACTGGGTTCCCTGGCGGTGAGTTTGTCAGAAATCACCGGTCAACGTCCGGAGGGTGCCTTGGGTGATTGGCTCAAACAGCAATCTGCTGATGAGGACATCAATTCATTGGCCAAATCATTGCTTAAAAACGAACAAAAAGTCTTGTTCGTGGTGGGGCATATTGCCGCACGGCATCCGCAAGCCAGTTTAATCCTGGCCTTGGTGGAATGGATGGCGCAGGTGGTTAAGGCATCAGTCAATCAGTTGCTGGTGGGTGCCAATAGCTATGGTGCAGCCGCCAATGGTTTATACAATAATGATGATATCAAACAAAATGACCATGCGGTTAATCTCATTTATCAGGCTGAAATTCAGGATTTTGCCGAACCTGCGAAGATTAAAGAGTGCTTGGTTAACAGTGAGATGACTGTTGTTTTTAATGCTTTTTGTGATGAAGCTTTAAAATCACGTGCAGATTTGATTTTACCCATTGCCCTGTTACCCGAATCAAGTGGTAGCATGTTCAATAACGATGGTGTTAGACAAACTGCGTTGGTGGCACACAAAGCGCCCGGTGAAACCAAACCCGGTTGGCGGGTTTTACGGGTCCTGGGCACCATGTTGGGCTTTGATGGTTTTGACTATGAAGACGTGCATGAAGTGATGCAACAAACTGAGCCATTAAAAATGTCCACCACAGTTACAGCGATCAATTTGAAAAAGATTGAGGCACCTGAAGCCAAAGGTCTGGTGTTGTTTAGCCATCAAGGTATTTATGACGGCGATGCACTGGTCAGGCGTTCGCGGCCTCTCCAGGAATCTAAATTAGCGACAGCCGATACAGTGTATGTGAATCCCGGTGATTTGTTATCGATTGGCTTTGCTGCCGGCGATCTGGTATCGGTGGAGCAAGAGGGTCGTTACGCTGAATTGACACTGGCCACGGATGAAGCGGTACCGACCGGATCTGCGGTGATAAATATGGGGCGTTCATCCACCTTAAATATCAATGCCGGTGAATTATCGGTGAGTATTATTGGAGCGCAATCATGATGGAAACAGTGATTTATTTGGCCTGGACCATGGCGAAAATCTTGGCGATTGTGTTATCCGTGATTTTGGTGGTGGCCTACCTGACCTATTTTGAACGCAAAGTCATTGGTTTTATGCACGCCCGAATCGGACCCAATCGGGTTGGCTTTTTGGGCTTCAAGCTGCGCGGTATCGGTCAACCCTTTGCCGACGTACTGAAGTTACTGACCAAAGAAATTATTTTTCCGCAAAAAGCCAATAAGTTTTTGTTCGTGATTGCACCAATGATTACGCTGGCGACGGCGTTTGCCGCCTGGGCGGTTATCCCATTCTCGGACGGACTGGTTTTGACCGATGTCAATGCCGGCTTAATTTATGTATTGGCCATGACATCTCTGGGAGTCTATGGTGTTATTATAGCCGGATGGGCCTCGAACTCAAAATACGCCTTATTGGGTGCTTTGCGGTCAGCGGCACAGATAATCTCTTATGAAATTGCCATGGGCTTTGCGCTGGTGGGTGTGATTGTGGCCGCCGGTACCTTGAATTTATCGGGGATCGTTGATGGCCAACAGGGCGGTATTCTTAATTGGTACTTTATTCCTTTATTTCCTTTATTTATTGTCTATTATATTTCCGGCGTGGCCGAAACCAACCGATTGCCTTTTGATGTGGCAGAAGGTGAGTCTGAAATTGTGGCCGGCTTCCATGTGGAATATTCCGGCGCCGCCTTTGCCTTGTTCTTCCTGGGCGAATATGCCAACATGATTTTGATTTCAGCCCTCGCCACCATCATGTTTTTGGGCGGCTGGCATTCACCGATCTGGGGTGACAGTTGGCTGGCACAACCGAGTATTTTGTGGTTTATCGCCAAAACCTCAATATTCCTGTATATCTATTTCTGGTTACGGGCAACGTTGCCACGCTATCGATATGACCAAATCATGCGCTTGGGTTGGAAAGTATTTATTCCAATCACCATTGTCTGGATTTTGGTTGCGGCTGTTTTAAAAGTTTACCAAATTGGCCCTTGGTTTTAATCATCAGGAGTAAGTGATGTCTAAAATCGTCAAATATTTAAAAAGTTTAACGCTCAAAGAGATTCGCCAGGGTATGTTTTTGACCCAAAAATATTTCTTTAAACGTAAATTCACGGTGCGTTATCCTGAGGAAAAAACCCCCAAATCGCCCCGTTTTCGTGGTTTACATGCCTTGCGTCGTTACCCCAATGGAGAAGAACGCTGTATTGCCTGTAAATTGTGTGAAGCCGTGTGTCCGGCAGCCGCCATCACCATTGATTCAGAAGAACGGGAAGATGGGACCCGCCGTACCACACGCTATGAGATTGATTTATTTAAGTGTATTTACTGCGGCTTTTGTGAAGAATCCTGTCCGGTTGATTCCATTGTAGAAACCGACATTCATGAGTATCACATGGAAACCAAAGACAAAAAAGTGATTACTAAAGAGCAACTTTTGGCCATCGGTGATATGTATGAAGAACAAATCGCCAGTGCCCGTGAACAAGATAAGAAGTACAGATAATGAGTCCGGAATTATTATTACAAATATTGTTTTACCTGTTTGGCGCTTTAGCCATCGGGTCGGGGATGGCTGTGGTCAGCGTCAGAAATACGGTTTATTCAGCCTTGTTTTTGGTGTTTTGCTTTTTTAATGTAGCCATTTTATGGATGTTGCTGGAAGCTGAATTTCTGGCCATCATTCTGGTGTTGGTCTATGTGGGTGCGGTGATGGTGTTGTTTTTGTTTGTCATCATGATGCTGGACATCAAAAAGGCCACCAAAAGTCAGCTCAAAAGCGGTTACACCAAAGCGGCTTTACTGATTGCCGCAGCCATGTTGGTGGAATTGTTGATGCTGTTCGGTTATCGCATGAAAAGTCAGTTACCGGCGGATGAGCTCATTCGCCAGGGTGAGGACTACAGTAATGTCACTGAAATTGGTATGGCTTTGTTTGTTGATTATGTCTATGCCTTTGAAGTGGCGGCGGTTATTTTGTTGGTTGCGATTGTGGCCGCCATTATGCTGACCATACGTAAACGGCCTGAGAATAAACAAATCGATGCGTCCAAACAAATCCATGTTAATCCGGCTGATCGCTTTCGGGTGGTGTCAATGGACGCTGAAAAGGGCAACGGAGAAGAGTCATGAGTCTAACCTTAAGTCATTATTTAATCTTTTCTACCTTATTGTTTATGGTGAGTTTAGGCGGTATTTTTGCCAACCGCCGCAATATTTTGGTTGTGTTGATGTCTCTGGAGTTACTGTTACTCTCGGTTAACACCAACTTTATTGCTTTTTCAAAGTTTATCGGGGATGTGGACGGACAGGTTTTCGTATTTTTTATTTTAACGGTGGCGGCGGCTGAAGCAGCCATCGGACTGGCGATTTTAGTTATGCTGTACCGCAATAAAAACTCCCTTGACGTTGATGACATTAATGAGTTAGAGGGTTAATCATGGACATGAAAACAAATTTAATGATTATCGCATTCGCGCCATTGGTGGCGGCTGCGGTTGCCGGCTTATTTGGTCGAAAAATTGGCCGGACGGGTGCCCACAGTATCACCATATTAGCGGTTGGCTTATCCTGTGTGCTGTCGATTAAAGTATTGTGGCAGTTTATCAGCGGTGAAACGACTGTATTTAATGACAACCTATACAGTTGGGCGGTGTTTGGCGATATCGCGATTAATGTTGGCTTTTTGGTCGATTCACTCACAGCAATAATGATGTCAGTGGTCACTTTTGTATCACTGATGGTACATATTTATACCATCGGCTATATGAAAGATGATCCCGGTTATCAGCGTTTTTTCTCCTACATCTCCTTATTTACTTTTTCCATGCTGATGCTGGTGATGAGTAATAACTTTATGCAACTGTTTTTCGGCTGGGAAGCGGTTGGATTGGTGTCCTATTTATTGATTGGTTTCTGGTACAAAAAAGAAACCGCCATCTTTGCCAATTTAAAAGCTTTTATGGTTAACCGGGTCGGTGACTTTGGATTTTTAATTGGTATCGCCGCTGTTATGTATGCTTTTGGTAGTCTGGATTATGCGCAGGTGTTTGAGCGCGCACCACAGGTGGCCGGTGAAACCATTGCCATTTTTGGCCAAACCGAATGGTCTTTAATTACTGTGATTTGTATTGCGCTGTTTATTGGTGCCATGGGTAAATCAGCCCAGGCGCCATTGCATGTGTGGTTGCCGGATTCGATGGAAGGTCCGACCCCCATTTCGGCGTTGATTCATGCCGCCACCATGGTCACAGCCGGAATTTTTATGGTGTCCCGGATGTCGCCGTTGTTTGAAATGTCAGAAGCGGCTTTGAGTTTTGTCATGCTTATCGGTGCCTTTACCGCATTCTTTATGGGTTTAATCGGTATCGTGCAAAATGACATCAAACGTGTCATCGCGTATTCCACCTTATCACAATTAGGTTATATGACGGTGGCGCTGGGTGTGTCGGCTTATTCGGCAGCCATATTCCACCTCATGACCCATGCCTTTTTTAAAGCCCTGTTATTCCTGGGTGCCGGTTCAGTGATTATTGCCATGCATCATAAACAGGACATGAAAGAGATGGGTGGATTGCGTAAATATATGCCCATTACTTTTGTGGTGATGTGGATTGGCAGTTTGGCGCTGGCCGGTTTTCCGGGCACTTCTGGATTCTTTTCAAAAGATGTGATTATCGAAGCGACCCATTTATCGGATCGTTGGGGTTCCGGTGTTGCTTATTGGGCGGTACTGTTGGGTGTTTTTGTCACCGCCTTATACAGCTTTAGATTGCTGTACCTGACCTTCCACGGCAAAGAGCGCATGGATAACCACACCAAAGAATATTTAAAAGAATCTCCATGGGTGGTGACATTACCGCTGATTTTATTGGCCATCCCATCAATCATAATCGGTTGGATGACGATTGAACCGATGTTATTTGACGGCTTTATGAATGACGCCATCATGGTGAATGCGGCCAATGATGTGGTCAAAGAATTGGGTCTTTACCATTTTGAAAGTCCCGCTGAATTCACCCTGCACGGAATGATGGCAACGCCATTTTTCCTGGCCTTATTGGGTTTTGCGGTGGCCACCTGGGTTTATATTAAAAAACCGGGTCTGTCGACCACCATTAAGAAACAATTGGCACCGCTGCATCGCATACTGATGAACAAATATGGCTTTGATCACTTTAACCAAAAATACATAGTCGGTGGTACGGTGAAACTGGGTGAAGCCTTATGGAAATGGTCTGACAGTCGATTTATTGATGGTCTGATTGTTAACGGCAGCAGTAAGTTTATTTATGGCGTATCTAAATTATTGCGGCCCTTCCAGTCAGGTTATGTATTCCACTACGCTTTGGTCATGGTGGTCGGTGTAATCGTCTTTATTAGTTTTTACCTCTTTTAATAGGCAGTCTTAACTATGTTTGAACAATCATTATTAAGTGTATTAATCTGGCTGCCCATGATTGGTGGTCTGATGCTGTTGGCCCTGGGTCAGCAACGTGCCGGTATGGTTCGGTTCCTGGCATTGGTGTTGTCCGTGGTGACTTTTTTATTAAGTTTACCTTTGTGGATGCAGTTTGACAGTGGTACAGCGACTTTACAGTTTGTTGAAAAAACGGTCTGGATAGACGCCTTAAATATTCATTACCACCTTGGGGTTAACGGTATTTCCATGCCACTGGTGATTTTGACCACCATTATCACGGTGTTAATTATTTTGTCCGCCTGGAAAGTCATTGATAAACATGTCCATCAGTACATGGCCGCCATGTTAATCCTTGAGGGGATGTTGATTGGTGTCTTTTGCGCCCATGATGCCTTATTGTTCTATTTATTCTTTGAGGCCATGTTGATTCCGATGTTTATTATCATCGGTATCTGGGGTGGTCCTAACCGGGTTTATGCCACTTTAAAATTCTTCTTATACACCTTTCTGGGTTCGGTCTTAATGCTGATTGGTTTGATTTACCTGTATATGAGCAGTGGTACCTGGAATCTCACTGAACTGGCTAACTTGCCGTTAAGTATGCGGGAGCAAACCTGGTTATTCTTTGCTTTTTTCGTTGGTTTTGCGATTAAAATTCCGATGTTTCCGGTGCACACCTGGTTACCTGATGCCCACGTGGAAGCACCCACCGGCGGGTCAGTGGTGTTGGCGGCCATCATGTTAAAAGTCGGTGGCTATGGTTTTGTCCGTTTTTCATTGCCCATATTACCGGATGCCAGCCAGGAGTTTACCTGGTTGTTGATTGCTTTGTCTTTAATTGCCATTATCTACATTGGGTTGGTGGCGATTGTGCAGAAAGACATGAAAAAACTGATTGCCTATTCGTCCATTTCTCACATGGGTTTTGTGACGCTGGGTATTTTCCTGGTCTTTTTGCTAATGCGAACAGGTGGTAACAGTGACATGGCACTCACCGGTGCAATGATTCAAATGGTTTCTCACGGATTTATTTCGGCGGCCATGTTCCTGTGTGTGGGTGTTTTGTATGACCGTTTGCATACCCGTATGATTCGTGATTACGGGGGGGTCATCAATACCATGCCGTGGTTTGGTGGCTTTTTTGTGTTTTTTGCCATGGCCAATTCGGGGTTGCCTGGCACCTCCGGTTTTGTTGGTGAGTTTATGGTGATCCTGGCCAGTTTTCAGGCCAACTTCTGGATTGCTTTCAGTGCCGCCATTACCTTGATTTTAGGGGCGGCTTATTCCTTGTGGATGATTAAACGGGTGGTGTTTGGATCCATCACCAATGAAGCGGTTGAGTCCATGCAAGATGTGACTACCAGAGAATTTTTCATTTTAGCCGTGTTGGCTGTTTTTGTGTTGGTTTTGGGTGTTTGGCCGGAGCCGTTGGTTGAGGTTATGCGTGCTTCTGTTCAGCAAGTGATTGAACACGTGTCAGTGAGTAAGGTGATTTAATATGTTTGGATGGTCTGAATTAATTCCCGCATTACCGGAACTGTTGGTGTTGGCCATGGCCTGTGTGGTCCTGATTGTTGGGTTGTACTCATCAAACCGCACTGGTGGCGGATTTATTGTCTTTTTATCCGTTTTAACCATGTTATTTGCCATTATTATCACTGCCAAGGATCATGTGGCAACGGTTGAGTTCAGCCGACAGCTGTTATTTAACGGTACGTTTATTCGTGATGGCTTTGGTGATTTGCTTAAAATTGTTGTTTACATTTTAATGATTGCCGTGTTCTTTTATGCCAAGCAATATTTGCGCACCAACCACAATATCCGGGGAGAATATTTTGCCCTGTTGTTGTTTGCCACTTTAGGCACCATGGTGATGATATCGGGTTATAACTTCATCAGTTTATACCTGGGTTTAGAGCTGGTGGCCTTAAGTTCCTATGCCCTGGTGGCTTACAGCCGAACCGATATCAAAGGCAATGAAGCCGCCATGAAATACTTTATCTTAGGGGCCATGGCTTCAGGTTTATTCTTGTATGGGGTGTCTTTATTATATGGCGCCACCGGCAGTTTACAGATTAACGAAATTTCAGCGGCCATCGCCCGACAGGATAACGACATGATGCTGGTCCTGGGTTTGATATTTATTTTGGTGGGTATTGCCTTTAAATTAGGTGCCGTTCCATTTCACATGTGGTTACCGGATGTTTATGAAGGGGCTCCGGTGGCAACCACTTTGTTTTTGTCTTCAGCCCCTAAAATCGCGGCTTTTGCATTGGCGGTGCGGGTGTTAAGCCAGGGTATGGAGAATATTTTTGAGTATTGGCAACCAATGGTGGCATCATTGGCATTGCTGTCGATTGTGATTGGTAATGTTTTTGCCTTACAACAAGACAATTTAAAACGTATGTTTGCTTATTCCACCATATCCCACATCGGCTTTATGTTGCTGGGACTTGTGGGAGGTGCAGATGGCGTGGCTTCCGCCATGTTTTACATCATTGTTTATTTAATTATGGCCATCGGAGGCTTTGGTGTTATTGTGTTGTTATCGAGCAAAGGCATTGAAGCTGAAAACATCAGTGACTTTAAAGGTTTAAACCAACGCAACAGCTGGTATGCTTTTATGATGCTACTGATTCTGTTTTCAATGGCGGGTGTGCCGCCTTTGGTGGGCTTCTTTGCCAAGTTGTATGTATTACAAGCGCTTATCGCGGCAGGTTATTTATGGTTGGCCATTGTGGCGGTTATTTTTGCCGTCATCGGGGCCTTCTATTATCTGCGGGTGGTTAAAGTCATGTATTTTGATGAATCTGAAACAGATCAGGCAATTGACGTGGGTTTTGATGTTAAAGCCGTCCTCAGTGTCAATGCGCTGGCCCAATTGGGTTTGTTGGTGATTCTGCCGGTGTTGTTTCAATATTGTATTTACGTCACTAAAACGCTCTAAAATATGTCCACATTTGTGCCACAAGTTGGTCTTATTATGGGTTCCCGGTCGGATTGGCGAACCATGTGTTTGTGCGCAGAATTATTGGAATCACTGGGTATTGTGTATGAGCAAGAAGTGGTCTCTGCTCACCGGACCCCGGATAAATTGATGGATTATGCCGCCCAGGCACAAAACCGAGGCTTACAAGTGATTATTGCAGCCGCCGGTGGCGCCGCACATTTACCCGGTATGGTGGCTGCGAAAACACCGCTGCCTGTCATTGGTGTGCCGATACAATCTAAAACCCTCAACGGGGTCGATTCTTTACTCTCAATTGTTCAGATGCCGGCCGGTGTCCCTGTGATGACCATGAGCATTGGTGAATCGGGTGCTAAAAACGCCGCTTTGGCAGCAGCCTCAATTTTGGCTTTGCATGACAGTGAAATTGCCAGGTCTTTACACCAATACCGGCAACAACAAACAGAGCAGGTTCTTAATAATCCTAATCCAGCAGGGGATTCATGACCCCAACGATTGGTATTTTAGGGGGCGGTCAATTGGCGCGCATGATGGCATTGGCCGGATATCCACTGGGATTTAAGTTCGTATTTTTTGACCCCGGTAAAAATGCCTGCGCCGGTCAGGTCGGACCATTGATGGTGGCAGATTATGGCAATGAAGTGGCCATAGAAGAGTTTTGCCAGCAAGTGGACTGTGTAACCCTGGATTTTGAGAATGTACCGGTGGAAACCTTGCGTCAAATCGCTAAAAAGAAACCGGTTTTTCCCTCACCCGATGTTCTGGCCATTGCTCAGGACCGTTTAATTGAAAAACAGTTTTGTCATTCCATTGATGTACCGACTGCTGACTTTGAACCCATTAATGGTTTATCTGAATTAAAATTTGCCGCCCGTAAATATGATTTTTCAGCGATTTTAAAAACCCGTCGAATGGGTTATGACGGTAAAGGGCAGTATTTAATCCGGTCCGAGCAAGACATCAGTCAAATTCCCGCCGATGTGTTTGATCAGGATTTAATACTGGAAAAGATGGTGGCTTTTGAACGCGAAGTGTCGGTGATTGTGGCCCGTACAGCATCCGGTGACATCAAGACCTGGCCTTTGTGCGAAAACAAACACAAAGCCGGCATATTAACCACTACCATGGCGCCGGCTAAACCGCATGAGTTAGATAATCTTGCTTTTGAATATGCGGTCAAGATGGCTGAATCATTACAATATGTGGGTGTGATGGTGGTTGAATTTTTTCAAACCCAAGAACAGGTCCTGGTGAATGAATTTGCCCCCCGGGTACACAACTCAGGCCACTGGACCATCGAAGGCGCCCATACGTCTCAATTTGAAAATCATTTACGTGCCGGTCTGGATTTACCGCTGGGCGATACCGGCATGAATGGTATGGCTGCCATGCTTAACTGGATTGGGGCATTCCCGGATCAAATACACCACCTAACCGATAGTGGACTACACTGGCATATCTACGGTAAAGAAGCCAAACCCGGCCGAAAAATCGGTCACGCCACCCTGACGGCACCGGACCCGCAACAATTACATGATAAGATACTGCAATTAGTTAATCGTCTGGGTGTGCAACTTTAGTTTTTTTATCCCCTGACAACCCATCAATCCCATGAGTATTTGTCTTTTTGGAGTGAACCACAAAACCGCTGATATCGCCATTCGTGAGCGATTTGCCGTGGCCGAGAGTGATTACCAAAAGCATATACAAGAAACGCTGCACCACAGGGCGATTAAAGCGGTGGTTATTTTGAGTACCTGTAACCGTACCGAATATTATTTATCGGTGTCATCGGTACAGGCTTTTGAGGACTTTTATACCGCCACTTTCGGCCATCAAGACAACCGTGAGGTGATTTATAAAATGACCGGCCAGGATGTGGTGAACCATTTATTTGCGGTGACGGCAGGTATAGATTCATTGGTGGTGGGTGAAACCCAGATACAAGGACAGGTTAAAAAAGCCTATGAAACTGCCAAACAGGTGCGCATTGACAGTGCCTTAGATAAATTATTCCAGATGGCGTTTAAAGCCGCAAAATTGGTTCGATCGGAGACTGAAATTGGTCGAAATCCGGTGTCTGTGGCCCATTGTGCGGTCCAGTTGGGACGTCAAATATTCGGTGATTTACAACAACAAAAATTATTGGTTGTCGGTGCCGGTGAAACATCTGAACTGGTGATTCGTTATTTAATCAATCACCAGGCTGATACCATTACCATCACCAACCGTACCCGTTCAAAAGCGGAAAAAATGGCCCGTATTTTTGATACCGGCGTGATGCCTTTAAATGATTTAGATAAAAGGCTGGGTGAGTTTGATTTGATTTTCACCGCCACTGCCTGTCCGCATCATTTAATTACTCATGCGGCTGCTAAACAAGCGTTGGTGTCGCGTAAACACCGTCCGATGGTGTTGGTTGATTTATCGGTACCCCGGGATATTGATGACAGGATTAAGTCTTTGGATGATGTGTTTTTATATACGGTGGATGATTTGCAAAAAGTGATTACCCAAAACATGAATCGACGCCAAAATACGGTCATCGAAGCCCGTCGCATCATAGAGGCGGAAGCCACCTTATTTATGCAGTGGCAGCAACGCAAAAAACACCATAATTTACTCAAGCAATATCAGCACAAGGTAAACCGTGAAAAATTACAGGTTTTGGAAAAAAAACGCAGTGACATGGATGAGGCAAGTATGCAAAAAATGGAGATTTTGGCGCATCAAATCAGTCAAAAAATTGCCCACCCGATGATGCACGGTTTGCGTAAAGTGATTGAATCCGGTAACGAGGAACATATTAAGCTAATGGCTGAACTGCTTGAGTTGGATATAGACAATGACACCCGAAATTAAACAAAAATTAGCCATCGCGGAAGATCGGTTTGAAGAAATCACCCGATTACTGGCCGAACCTGAAGTCATGTCAAATCAGGAAAGATTTCGAGATTTATCCAAAGAATATGCCCAATTAGAGCCCTTAATTGAGGCGTATCGAGATTACCTAACCACCGAGCAGGAATTGATTGATGCCGAAGAGATGTTGGCCGACGAAGAGTTAAAAGATTTGGCCTTCGAAAGTGTGGCTGAAAATAAGGCCCGTTTACAACAGTTAGACGAAACGCTTAAAGTTTTGTTGATTCCCAAGGATCCCAACGACGATAAGAATATTTATCTGGAAGTTCGCGC
>CAZLAW010000053.1:3923-13036 GCA_964557625.1 uncultured Marinicella sp. | reverse complement strand
TGGCGTTATAACCGCTTTGTTTAAGGCCCACTAAACGTAAACTCAGATCCAATTGACTGTTGGCATAACTTTGGTTGGCCACATGGATGTATTGTTGAACCCGGGCTTCCAATAATTCTCCGGGATAACGATTGGCAATGGCCTGATCATACACCACCAGTAAATCAATCACCGTGGCGGCGGCTTTTTGGTGATTGTGGTTGATGGTGGCTAAATTTTTTGTCTGATCAAAGATTTGGTCATCATCTGTGCCACAACTGTTGTAACTGGCATAATCGGGCATTTTAACCGCCCACATACCGTGACCTTCGGTGGTGAGAATGTAACGGGTGTTGTTTAAACGTAACTGACCAAATAAGCCGCCACCGCCCAAGGTGGCATTGATATGGCCATGATTAAAAGTGTGCCGAAAACTCTGAATTCGGGGGCCGGATTTAGCGGCTTGAATGGGTAAAGGGATGGTATTGTTTTGAAAGTTTAATCCCAACCGGCCGGATTTTAACGTGTTCAGTGAGATTGGGATCACCGCATCACGGCTAAAATCGGCATAGGCTTCGGGCATTTCTTTTGCCCATAAGTGGTCACTAAAAAAGACTGATATCAGTAATAAAGGCAGTAAACGCATCGCAATACAACGGGTGATTTACTTTATTGTACTGCGTGCAGAGAAAAAAACAAAGCCACGCCACAGCTAAAGAATGCTGTGGCGTGGTTGTTTATTATTTCAACGGACGGTACTTAACCCGCTCAGGCTGGAGGGTTTTACCGTGTCGGTTTATATAATCTTGTTCGTATTCAGAGTAATTGCCTTCAAAGATTGCCACCTGAGAATTGTTTTCAAAGGCCAGAATATGGGTGGCCACACGATCTAAAAACCAACGGTCATGAGAAATAATCAGCGCAGAACCGGCAAAGTTTAAAATCGCCTCTTCCAGCGCCCGTAAAGTTTCCACGTCTAAATCATTGGTGGGCTCATCCAGCAACAAGACATTGCCACCAATCTTAAGCACTTTAGCCAGTTGTAAGCGGTTGCGCTCACCACCGGATAAATGCTTCACCAGTTTTTGCTGGTCCGCGCCTTTAAAATTAAAACGCGATAACCAGGCCCGTGCCGGTACCGAATAATTACCGACTTTAATCACCTCTTCACCATCGGCCACTTCCTGCCACAACTGTTTGTCCGATCCTAAATCTTCGCGGCTTTGTGAGACATAAGCCAGTTCCACGGTCGGCCCGACTGTGATACTGCCTTCATCGGGCTGTTCGGTGCCGTTAATCATATTGAATAAAGTGGTTTTACCGGCACCATTGGGGCCGATGATGCCGACAATGGCGCCCTGAGGTACCTTGAAGGACAAATCATCAATCAGGTATTTATCGCCAAAGGCTTTACTCACCTGATCAAATTCAATCACCAGTTCGCCCAGACGCGGCCCGGGCGGGATGTAGATTTGATTGGTTTCATTGCGTTTCTGAAAGTCCTTGGACTGCAGTTCTTCAAACTGACGCAAACGGGCTTTGGATTTGGCCCGCCGGCCTTTGGGGTTGCTGCGGACCCATTCAAGTTCCTGTTTAATGGTTTTCATGTGCGATTGTTCTTGTTTGGCTTCCTGTTCAAGGCGTTTTTCTTTTTGTTCCAGCCAGGAACTGTAGTTGCCTTTCCAGGGAATGCCGTGACCCCGGTCAAGCTCCAAAATCCACTCGGCGGCATTGTCCAAAAAGTAGCGGTCATGGGTGACCGCCACAATGGTGCCTTTAAAATCATGCAAATAGCGTTCCAGCCAGGCCACGGTTTCCGCATCCAGGTGGTTGGTGGGCTCATCAAGAAGCAACATATCCGGTGAGGACAATAATAGTTTGCACAAAGCCACCCGGCGTTTTTCGCCGCCGGATAAGTTTTTCACAGTGGCATCCCAGGGCGGTAAGCGTAACGCTTCGGCGGCCATATTCATGGTCCGGTCTAAATCCCAACCATCGGCGGCATCAATTTTTTCTTGTAATTCCGCCTGACGTGCCAGCAAATCGTTCATTTCATCGTCACTCATGGGTTCGGCAAATTGGGCGCTGATCTCATCAAATTCGGTCAATAAAGATTTGATCTCACCCATACCGGCTTCCACATTTTCACGCACGGTCTTGTCTTCCTCCAGTTTCGGCTCTTGCGGCAAATAGCCAATATTGATACCCGGTTGGGCGCGGGCTTCACCACTGTAGTCCTGATCAATACCGGCCATAATCCTTAAAACGGTGGATTTGCCGGCGCCGTTTAAGCCCAGTACACCAATTTTTGCCCCCGGAAAAAAGGACAGGGAAATGTCTTTAATAATTTCACGATTGGGTGGCACGGTTTTACTGACACCCATCATGGTATAAATATATTCTGCCATGGTCTGTGTTTAAATGAAAAGGCACTATGTTACTGCAATTGGCGGCTAAAGTCCTGTGATAGAATAAAGAATTTTTTAGGGATTAGATGCACATTCACCGGCATTTAGTTTGGCCTGTTCTGGTTACCATCGGGTATCTGTTTTTGATGCACCTGCGTGGTTTAAACGGCCAGTTATTGAGTGATTCATTTTCGCTTATTTACACCTGTCACAGTTGGCAGCAAGCGGATCAAATGGGTCACCAGCTATTGTCATTATTTTATCGCAGCACCAATGAAGCCGGCGGCTCATTTATGTTTCGGCCGTTGGCCATTGCCGCTTTATGCGGCGACTATATATTGTGGGGTGAACAGGCTTTTGCGCATAAGTTGATTCAATTGTTGTGGCATTTGGGTAATGGCATTTTATTGTTCGTCTTATTGATTAAGGTTTGTCGTTTTTATCAGTTAAATCCACTTTTTGCCACCGTCACTGCCTGTTTATTTTTAGTCTCTCATCTGACGCCGGAAGTCAGTGTTTGGGTGGCCGGACGGTTTGATGTCATGGTACAAACGTTTATGTTCTTGTGTCTCTATACATATTGGGCACATAAACGTTTTTGGGCATTGTTTTTTTTGGTCCTGGCATTGTTCAGTAAAGAGTCGGCCATGGTGATTGTGCCGATACTCATTAGTTTAAGTTTTTTTAGGCAATATGGACAGCCTGGTGCCTTTAAAGCGATCAGCCGTGAATGCGGATTGTTTATTGTCCTGTTGGTGCTTTATTTAATCTATCGCTGGATTATCTTCGGTCAAACCAGTCAGGTTTACCCGCAAGACGGCAGTTTATTTGAACGTATCCTGTCACATACCCAAACCTTTCCCGTGTTTTTATGGCGTACTGTATTTGCTGCCGTTGACCAGATTATTCTCAGTTGGCTCTATCTTTTACTGATTCTGGGATTGTGGATTTACAGTTTATATTCAGCTTACCGCCATCAGTTGTTACGGCTCTGGTTTTTTACCGCATCAGGCATTGTCATTGTATTGCTGGCATTACTGACTCAGGTGGGTTCAGGAGAATCATCGGGCACCGGTGCGCGGTTGTTGTATATTGTGATTCCCTGGCTGATGGCGTTACTGTCCTTACCGCTTTTGTTTAAAAGAGAGCGATACCACCGTGTTGCCATGACGGTGTTCTTATTGTTAACCGTGTTGATGCACTGTTGGGTGGTGCAACAATGGACCACGGCATCCCAAGTTTCAAAGAAAATAATTAACCGGGTACCTGAATTGGCACAATCAGTGGATCAAGATAATTGGTCCTTATTATTGGTACCTGATCACATCGGTGCGGCTTTACTGGCGAGAAATGCGCAAGGGGCCATGGTGATGCCGCCATTTCAAAGGCGGCCTTATATTGATGCCGTGGTTCCTTTTGTGTGGTACGATTTAAACCTGTGGTATGCGCGTGTCAATAATCAGTTTGTGCTAAAAAACAACCGCCGTCCAAACCATCTGAATCCGCAACCACAATGGGCGTTTTGTTATACCCAAGGTGGTGAATTTATACGGTCCCAATTAAGCGATAATATCTTCGAGTCAAAATCTGCCTGGCGATCATTTTGGGAAAATATGGTCATTCAAAACAAATGTTATCACTGATTATTTAAGCAGAATATCGTCCTCATCTTTGTCTTGTGAAACACCGGCGGTGAGGGCAAAGCGCATGGCTTTTTCAAAACTCCAGTCCATCGGCCTGACCTTGCTTTTGGGTAAAAATACCGTGTAACCGCCAACCATATAGCTCATAGGCAAGTAAACGGTGACCAACTCATCGGCATTATCACATTGATCTTTCACCACTTGAGGAATACTGTCGGTGGTAATCATGCCCACCACCAGGCCCAAGCCATTATCGCTCATATCCACCAGCGCCACTTGCTGGGATTTATGTTGTGAGTTATCAAACATATTGGCCAGATCTTTAACCGCCCCATAAAGGGTTTTAACCAATGGAAACTTGAGCAGGGCTTTTTCCATGCGCTGAAAAAACCAGCTAATCACGCTGAATTGAAACATCAAACCAACAATCAGCAATACCACCAACATGATGATAAGACCGCTGGCCGGGAAAATAAATTGCTCGAGATTCAGGGCGGTCAGTGCCGATATACCCATGCCGTTGAGCCACACAAAGGCCGCCCATAAAATCCAGATGGTGACCAGTAAAGGCAGCACCACCAGAGCACCTTTCATCAAAGGGTTTAATAAAAATCGTTTCATTTTTCAGGCCTCATTAAACAACCGAATTATCATAACACGAAATTTCAACAGACCAGCCTTCATGCTAAAATGCGCGATTTTTTTAAACGAAACAATCGTATGAGCACGCATGATCTGACAACCGCACAAATACAACAGTTGGCAACCGACATTGGGGCAAAAACCGCACAGGTTGAAACAACCGTTATGCTTTTGGACGATGGCAATACCGTTCCCTTTATCGCCCGTTACCGCAAAGAAATCACCGGCGGACTGGACGATGGTCAATTACGTTTACTGGACGAACGTCTGAATTATGTGCGTGAACTTAATGAGCGACGCGAAACCATTTTAAAAGCCATCGACGAACAAAATAAACTCACCCCGGCGTTAAAGCAACAATTACTGGAAGCAGACAGTAAAACCCGATTAGAAGACCTGTATCTGCCTTATAAGAAAAAACGCCGCACCAAAGCCAAAATGGCGCGTGAGGCCGGCTTAGAACCATTACTGGAACAACTGATTAAGCAGCCCGAAGAAGCACCGGAGTCACTGGCTGAGGCTTTTGTAAATAAAGGCAAAAACATTGAATCGGGGGACCAGGCTTTAGACGGCGCCAGACAAATTGCCATGGAAAATCTGGCAGAGGAGGCCGATCTTGTTCAGTTATTACGAGATTGGATGCAACAAACTGCGGTGATTATTGCAAAAGCCCAGAAAGATGCTGATAAAGATTCCAAAGCAGCGACTTATCAGGATTATTTCGATTTTCACGAAGCTGTTAAAAAAATACCTTCGCACCGGACGCTGGCTTTATTACGCGGACAAAAAGCGGGTTTTTTACATCTGAGTATAGATCATCCATGTGTATTGGAAGATAGCGCAGAAACACATCCGGCTCTCGGTCGAATTATTAAATACACCGGTTGGCCGGCACAAGAGTCAGAATGGCTGATGCGCACGGTTGAAATGGCCTGGAAAGTGAAGTTGCACCTGAAACTATCACTTCAGTTAACCACTGAGTTGCGTCAACAGGCAGAAGCTGAGGCGATTGATATATTCGCCCGTAACTTAAAAGATTTATTGTTGGCGGCACCGGCCGGTCATCATGTCACCATGGGTTTAGACCCGGCATACCGCACCGGAGTGAAGGTGGTGGTCATTGATAACCACGGTCAGCTCATCGATAAAGCGGTGATTTATCCGCATAAACCGCAACAACAATGGGATCAATCGGTGGCAATTTTAACTGAACTGTGTCTAAAACACGGCGTGTCATTAATCGCCATCGGCAACGGCACCGCATCACGGGAAACCGATCAATTAGCCGCAGAATTACTCAAAAATAACGACATTAAAGCTCAAAAACTGATGGTTTCTGAAGCCGGTGCGTCGGTGTATTCAGCATCAGAATCTGCCGCCAGGGAATTTCCCGATTTGGATGTCTCTTATCGTGGCGCGGTGTCCATCGCCCGCAGGTTACAAGATCCTTTGGCCGAACTGGTTAAAATTGACCCCAAAGCCATCGGTGTTGGTCAATACCAACATGATGTTAATCAAAGCCGCTTATCCAAAGCACTGCAGGCAACCGTTGAAGATTGTGTGAATGCCGTGGGTGTTGATTTAAACACGGCGTCGCCGGATATTCTCAAATATGTGGCCGGCGTCAGTGACAGCGTGGCGCAGAATATTATTGATTTTCGAACCCGACAAGGCGGTTTCAGTAACCGTAAAGAGCTTCTTAAGGTACCGCGTTTGGGTGAGAAAATGTTTGAGCAATGCGCCGGTTTTTTGCGCATTCGCGGCGGCGATCAACCTTTGGATCAGTCAGCAGTTCATCCCGAAGCCTATCCTTTGGTTGAGCACATATTGAATGATATTGAGCAACCGATTGAACAGGTTATGGGGCAGGTCAGCGTATTGAAAAACATCAACGCAAGTGATATTGCCAATGATCAGTTTGGGCTCGCCACTGTCAAAGATGTGCTGTCTGAATTACAAAAACCCGGTCGCGACCCACGCGGCGAATTTAAGACCGCCCGGTTTGATGATAATGTTCACACGTTGGAAGACCTTAAACCTGAGATGCGTTTAGAAGGCGTGGTCACCAATGTCACTGCCTTCGGTGCTTTTGTCGATATCGGTGTTCATCAAGATGGATTGGTGCACATCTCTCAACTGGCCGACCGCTTTGTCAAAGATCCCGGTGATGTGGTCAAAGCCGGAGATATTATTCAGGTTCGGGTGTTGGAGGTTGACGTACAGCGCAAACGCATTGCCTTAAGCGCCAAATCTGAACAAGGTCAAACTCAAGTTGGTGCCAAGAAAGCTGCGGTAAGACCATCCGCTGCCAACAAGCAGAAAAAACAGCGTCCTAAAAAACCTAACAATAAAGCAGGCAACGTGTTTAACGGCGCCATGGCTGATGCCTTTAAAAAAGCCGGTAAATAAAAACCATTAAAAAAGCCCCGAAATTGGGGCTTTTTTGCATCACTTGATTGTCGGTTAGTTACTCAAGCCCATCTTTAAAGATAATGTCGTTATCATACGTTTCATCGGCACCGGCATCGAATGTGCCATAAATATTGGACACAGTGTAATCGTTCCAGCCCCTTCTATCACCGTCAGTGTCTTTGTTATCAAAATGAGCTTGACTACCAAGGCAATAATCTACAGCCGGCGAAAACTTAGCATCGATGTGATAATCATTATTCCCCCGGTCAACAAATCTTGGGTCATCTTCAATGTTGCTGATTGCACTGAACATGTCACCAAAAGCGTTGACAATATTACAGTCTTGGTTGGTTGAAACCGGTGAGACTGAATGCAATGCAACCGCAGAACTCTGTTCGTGAATGATGTTGGCAAATAAATTTAAAATACCCTCACTGTTCCCGACTGATGCAGAATTTGTTGGCACATTGTTGTCAGCAATGGTGTTAAAATCAATTTGTGCTGTCGCACCAGTATAAACCCGAACAGGGTAGAAATTGGAATAATTAGCACCACTTGGTTCACCATTATTGACCACATACGAACCTTCTAAGTTAAGTTCTGAATCTGCGCCGTTAATATAAAAAGCTGAACCAAAATCTGCCCGGTTACGTTCGATATGTGAAGTTAAAACAGACAGTTTGCCGCCATCATTGGCGTAGAAGGCACCACCATGCCCATTATTGTCGGAGGCTCTGTTGGAAGTAAATTGATTGCAACGGCCATTGTCCCAGCAGTTTTGAGGGTTGACAGCATAAGTTTCAAACTCAGCGCCATTTGTGACATAAACTGCACCACCGTTATAGGCTTGGTTAAAGATAAAGTTAACATTGGTTGCCGTCACTTTGGTACTGTTACCGGTGGCATAAACCGCGCCACCATTCCCATCGTTATCCACATTATTGTCTGCTGTATTGTCGTAAAAAGTATTGGGATGTGTGTTATTGCCACTACAAAATGTGATAGGGCCCACATTTGAGCACCTTCGTTCACCTATGAGGCTGATGTTTGCACCCCCACTGGCATAAATGCCACCACCATGTCTGTTGGCCTTGTTAACATAAAAGCCACCATCTAATAGTGAGCCGCCCACATAGCTGGTCAACTGGCAGCCTTGGGTGATGTACGCACCACCGCCATTGGTGACTGCATTATTGCCGATAACGATCATGGGCTCGTAAAAACCGAACATGAAATAACTCGAATTATCCATCACTAATGAGCTGTTAGAACCTAAACAATATAGGCCGCCACCAACTTCTGCATCATTGCCTAATATCATTGAGCCAATGAGGCTAATGTTGGTTTTGCCACCGCGAATACCAACGCCGCCGCCCCATTTGCCATTGTTGTTTTGGATGTTGGCTTTTTGAATGTTCACAGCATAATCCGCGTTATAAAAAGCCACACCGCCACCTGAATAATTAGTCGACGTAGATTCGCCATTTTCAATGCTTAGATTTCGCAAGGTAAGGTTATGCCTGGCGCTGTCCCCGGTCACCCGGATCACCGGTAATCCGCTACCCGTGGCCGGAATAATTTTGGTAAAAGTGGATGTAACACTGTAATCATCATTGTTGGCCGCGGTACAATCTGTATAACCGCCTAATAATTTGACATTTTTGCTGTTGATAAAAAGATTCTCTTCGTAGGTGCCGTGAGCAATCCGGATTTCTGTGTTATCATCATCGATGGCGTCTTGGATTTTAGTATTGCCAATGCGGTAATCGCAGTTTGAATTGCTACCGACTGTGACAAAATTAGAACCGGCTTTGGTTGATGTTTGCTTGTCTTCCAATAAGCCAGAAAAAGCCGCCTGTTCCATAATTAAATCGATTTCTTTGTCGTTCAGAGTTTCTGTATTAGTATAAGCCGCTGATGTCAGCATTAACATTGAGCAGCCGCTGATTAAAATTTTTTTCATGGTATTGTCCTCCGTGTTAAAAATAAAGGAGAGTTGACTAAATTAGTATTTCAACTCAATCCGGGG
>CAZLAW010000053.1:0-3823 GCA_964557625.1 uncultured Marinicella sp. | reverse complement strand
TGCAAGTGCAGGAGTTTAAGAACAATTAAGACGTCATGGGCGCAATAGGTGCGAAACGGGGCCATGATTTGGTAGAGTAAATCTTCGAAATCCAAATGCTTTAATTGTACTCGGGTGACGGGGTTTTGGGTGTTGTCTCCGGGTTTGTCTTGATACCATTGTTGGGGCTGGTGACGCAGACGCAGGGCCAGTAATTGGGTCAGATAGTCGATACAACTGAGGGCGGTGCCCGGGTCGTTGATACCGGGAGACATGGCTTTGATGGCGATTTCGGTAATCAGTTTAAAGCCGAGGTCTTCATTATCTTCAACCGACACTGAGGCTTCAATTAAAAACTGCTTGTGCACATTATCGGCCAGTTTTTTATCAATTTCACGGCGGGTTTTAAATAACGGGGTGCCGGCCAACATATAATAACTTCTGCCCACCAGGACTTGTATCTGGTTGTCATTATCCTGCATCAGTTTAACCAGTGCATCACGATCTACTGCGCTGAGGTAGCCATTGTCTTGCGCCCGATAAGTTGTCCATTGCTCATCCGGTGAAAAGTCATCCGGTTGATCAGTGATAACCGATTGTTCCTGATGGGCTTCTAATATGTAATTAAACTGCCGTTCGGAACGCTCATAGATTCGGCGTAAAATATGATCCACTTGAATGGATTGTGAAATGGAGTGGATAAAATACAAAAATGCAGTCAGTGAGGTGGCCATCATGAAAATGGCCATCAAAATCATACCGCCGGGTGCCTTGACTTCTTCGTCACCGGGTTCAATCAGCATCAGTGCCAGCAGGCAGAAGAATAAACTGCCCAGATAAATACCCAGGATAATCTGGTGTTTTTTATTGGACACCAGGCCAGGCAATAAACGGGGTGAAAAATTAGAAGCCGCTTGATTAAGCAGAATCATCACCATGGAAAAACTGAACACCAGGATCGAGATAAAGCCGCCGATAAAGGTGCCCAAAATGGTGCGCGCAGTGTCGAAGCTTTGGACCATCACAATCGGTACGTGTTTAATGACCATTTGTGACAGGCCGTGACGCTCTAAATACATCATTATCAGTGCCAGCAACAAGCCGGCCAGTGCCATAACGCTTGGGTAAAAGGCAATTTGTCGCTCCAGCTTGAGAAAAAAGTGCAGCGATTTTTTAAACGGATTAATCAAATTTCAACCGGAGTTTATAACCAACGACCCACTTTTTTCAGGTAGCGGTAATAAATATCGCCAAATTGTTTATGCAGTATTTTCTCTTCGGGAATGATCTGATAGCGATTCATGTAGAACACAAACAAGGGTAAAAACACAAAACCCACCAAATTGGACAGGATAAATGCCCAGGCACATAACCACATTAAAAAGCCTAAGTACATGGGGTTGCGGCTAAAGCGATAAATGCCTGATGTGATAATGGTGGTGGTGTTTTCGGGCTTTCGGGGATCAATGGTGGTTTGGACTTTCCGGAAATGAAAAAAAGCCGATAAAATTAAAAACAAACCCAGCAAGAAAAACAAAGCGGTGATGTAGGGTGTTAAAAATAATTCATAATTAAGTCCCGGAAAAATATAACGCAAAGAGGCCATGGCCGCCAACCAGATAATAAAAATTAAAGCAGGCGGAATTTTTAAGGCCAAACGGGTTAAATTAACAGGTTGTTCTTGTGACATATGATTTGCGTGTTTTTTATTAATTGTAGCGCAAAAAGACGACTTTTGGAAACCGTAATAAGGGGGTTTATGTTTACAGCAGTCCTCCTTATAATAATGTATCAATTTTTAATCAGGTCTCAACAGGTAAGCTTATGGCTGAATTATTCCCAGTGCCCGAAATTTTGCAAAGCGGTTTTTTGCCGGTTTCCGATATTCATACCCTTTATTGGGAAACCGCCGGTAATCCGCAAGGCAAACCGGTGATTTTTGTACACGGTGGTCCCGGTGGCGGCACTTCGGAAAAAACCTTACAGTTTTTTGATCCGGACAAATACCATATTATTCAGTTTGATCAACGCGGTTGTGGCAAAAGCACACCGCATGCTTGTGTGGAAGACAACACCACCTGGGATTTGGTCGCGGATATGGAGCGTATTCGTGAGCATCTGAATGTTGATCGATGGCAGGTGTTCGGCGGCTCCTGGGGCAGTACCTTATCGCTGGCCTATGCCCAAAAGCACCCTGAACGGGTCACCGAACTGGTGTTGCGCGGGGTGTTTTTATTCCGGGAAAAAGAGATGCACTGGTTTTATCAGGATGGTTGCAGCCGGATTTTCCCTGATGCCTGGCAGCCGTTTTATGAGCATATTCCGGAAAATGAGCGCGATAATTTGATGGCAGCTTACCAAAAACGCTTATTTAGTGACGATAAAGAGGTGCAGTTAGCAGCGGCTGAACGGTGGTCGGTATGGGAAGGCTCGGTCTGTCATTTGTATCCGGACCTGGAACACATCGAGGACAATGCGGAACCTGAGTTTGCCCTGGCCTTTGCCCGATTAGAGAATCATTATTTTATGAATAAGGGCTTTTTTGAACATGAAAATCAATTGCTGGATGATTGTGACAAAATTGCAGACATTCCCACCATCATTGTCCAGGGACGTTATGACGTCATTTGTCCCGTGGAGTCGGCTTATGAACTCAATCAGCGTTTAAACAATTCAGAACTGGTGATTGTCCCCGATGCCGGGCATTCCGCCTTTGAGCCAACACTGGCTGAAGCATTGGTGGATGCCACCAATCGATTCGCTGATCGGGTCGAAGATTAAACGACCTCCAGTTTGGCGTATTTGGCCGCCAATACTTTGGGCCCGACGTCGTTGAACTGCACCAGCACCTGCAGGTAATCACCTTTGCCGTTCATGTCGGTGACCACGCCTTCACCAAAGCGGCTGTGGCGGACAGTTTGGCCGATTTGGTAGGGCAGGGATTCTGATGGTCCCTGGTTAAAACGTTGACTGCCCGGTCGATGGTAGCCACTGACCTGCGGTTTCGGTGGGTGAATGTTGCCACGAATTTGGTTTATCAGTTCTTTAGGTACTTCCCGTAAGAACTGTGAGGGCAAACAGGCCGACATTTTGCCGCGGATACGGCGCGACGTGGCATAACACAGTATTAATTTTTTCTCGGCACGGGTAATGCCGACATAGGCCAGCCGCCGTTCTTCCTGCAGTTTCACCGGATCTTCCATGGACTGAATATGTGGAAACAATCCCTGCTCCAGACCGACGATAAACACCACCGGGAACTCGAGGCCCTTGGCTGAATGCAAGGTCATCAGTTGCACATGGGGTTCATCGGTGTTGTTGGTGTCACCGGCATCGAGACTGACTTGTGATAAAAAAGCGGACAAGGGCGTTAAACCTAATGCACTTTCTTCATCGGACATACTGAAACTTTCGGCGGCATTGATCAGCTCATCCAGGTTTTCAAGACGGGTCTGGGCTTTTTCCGGCGGTTCTTTCAGATAATGGTCTTTGAGACCACTGCGTTCAATAATATCGCTGAATAATTCGGCCAAACTTTGCTCTTTGCTGTTGAGTTCCAGTTCGTCGATTAAACTTGAAAACTGGACATATGAACCGGCCGCGCGTGTGCTGAGTTTGCCGCTTTGAGAAAGTTGACCGGCGGCTTGCCACAAGCTGATGGTTTCCATTTGTGCCTGATTACGAATCCGGTTCACAGTGGTCTGGCCGATACCGCGCGTTGGGGTGTTAATCACCCGCTCAAAAGCCAGATCATCGTGGCGGTTATTAACCAGACGGGCGTAGGCCAGCACATCTTTAATTTCCATGCGTTCAAAAAAGCGCAGGCCGCCGTATATTTGATAGG
>CAZLAW010000052.1:0-13476 GCA_964557625.1 uncultured Marinicella sp. | reverse complement strand
CCGCAAAAAGAAGCCGATAAACTCAGCCAATTATCCGAAATAAGTGAGCCGTTCTATCAGCTGTGTGAAGACGCCCCAAGCTTCACCCCAGCCCATCAGGTATTCCTGATGACCCTCCAGGAATACCGCGTTTCGCTGTTTGCCCAGAGTTTGGGTGCGCAGCAGAAGGTGTCGGCCAAGCGGCTCAAGGGACTGTTTAAAAGAATATGTTTACGTTTAAAATAAAAAAGCCCCCATCTATTGATGACGGCTTTATGAAAAATTAAGAATTGCTATTTTCTACTGCAAGATAATCTACATCGTTCTTGTGAATCAAAAGCCCTACATTCGAACCTGCATTCATAACGATTTTGCTGATCACCTTCATAGTATATTGGAACTCCTAAAGATTGCATCCGATTCATAAAATTGATTACATTTTGTGAGTAATAATCATCGAACATATACGTTTGACCGTCAATATCTCTTGTTCTTTCAGGAATTCTATTGTTTTCAGAATCATAAAATTCACCTTCAACTGGCTTTAAGACACCATTTTGCAACTTCATTAACATAGTACTTCCATCACTAAAAGTGATTGTTACACTATAAGAATATGTGTTTACACCAGGAATACTAAAATGAGTTGTTACACTTTGAAGACTTGAACGGAAAAAATAACCCCACGGATAATTATTTTCAACATAATTTCCAATTTGAACTCCTGCAGCATGATTTCCAACAACATCGTAAGCTGAATCATAGCCTAAGCCAGAAAGGTTTACTTCTGGATTAGTTTTCATTACTTCATGAAAATCACGAAAATCAGTGAAAAGATCAATATCATTCTGAGTTGGTATAAGCATCATTAATACAATCTGCTGGGAATTTAATGTATTGGAATCATTAGATTCCCAAGATAAATTATTATCACTAAAATATTGAATACTTAGAACTTGGTCTTCATTATATCCAGAATCATGTAATGCCTCGGAGAGTCCATTTATTTCATCAAAAGCGGATCCGATGCTTTGGGGTTGTTCATTACCATCACTGCGATATACCATAAATTTATATAATTGCCCTTGAGCAAAATCTAAGACAAATACTGTACCATTATTTTGGTACAATTGATTTGAGGCATATCGCGCCTTACTCTCAGCTGTTCGATATGAACAATTATCACAAATTGTTCCTGTTGTTTGAGAATGGACGTTAAATGAACTTAAAATTAAAAAAATTAAAAAAACTTTATACATAATACTCCTCTCTGAAAAATTAAAGTTTATGCAGTAAAAAAGCACTTTTCTTTATTATAGGTAGTGTTCAAAAATCTTAAATAATTTACTTTATATTTAAAATAAGCATATTTATTTTTTCTAAATATTCCACTGCACTGTTGATATTTTAAGGTAGCCATTAGTTTATTTTGTGAGTCTGGTCACAAAATAAACTAATGGCTAATTTTGACAGTCAACCAAAATAATTAAAAAAAATGTTAAGATGGGAATAATATATTTTTATTATAATTAGCAGAATATGCCTGAAATCATAATATTAGTTATTTTTTTAACTCTCCTTTTTATAATAATTTTTGGAGCTATTCGTTTTTATAGCTATACACTTGGTAAGTTTAATAAGAATGTGTTTTTACCAACAGAGAAAATTATCATATTAATTGTATTAATGTTTATTCCAGTTATTAATGTTTTTGTTTTATTTTATTTAACTTTTATATGTAAACCAATCTCCAAAATTAATTCTGCCAAAAGATATTACATAAAAAATATAAATTTAGAAAATTCTATTGTTGTTGCAGAGAAGGAGATTGTTGAAAATGACCGATCCTTTCTGATTCAAACCCTTAATAAAAACTGGCAACAAGAATATTTGTTATTGTTGAAAAATAACAATTCTGTTTTAAAAGATATTTTGAATAAAAAAGTTCAAATCCACCCCTCAACATTAGATCCATATTTTTCAATGATTGACACTTTTCAGCAAGTTTATTATGAAGTAAAACACAATAAATAATATGTGGGTTGGAACTGAACAACACCCAGCTAAAAAGCAAATAATTGGTTTACTTTTTAAAGAATTTATTCGAAGTCGTCTTCAAAAATCACATCTGAAAGGTATTCCGGGTTGATGATAATAACTTGGTATGAATAGGATGATTGGCTGGCGTTTGCAATGCCTGACACAGTGATATTAATGACACGATCGGCTTGTCCGCCTGGAAAATTAAGGCTGTCTGGTTCCCACACAAGGGTATTATCTCCATAACCGTTATCGGTTCTGGATATGATATTTAATGGAATGGGCGTACCGTTTTCGGTCATGGTTACCGTGGCCGCGCTGAAATTGGCGCCAGGTGAATTATTTAAAGAAAAAGACCAGCGATGATAAACCACGGAATTAGGCACATAGCCTTCCGGTGGCCAGGCAATGATGTCGGTGGCCGGTCGGGCAGTGGTGGCAGTGTCAATAACCCACAAAGCATTGGCTGATCGTGTGGTTTCGCCCACTGAACCCACACCAAATTCGGCGGCTCTTGGATAGAGTATCCAACGGCGGTGACCGACCGGTGCATTAAAACTACCAATGTCTTCCATATAGGCAACAATGGCATTTGGACCGCTGATTCCCAGCGCTAAATTTGATTTGCCGGCCGCTTGGGCACCGGCGGCGGTATAGCAGGTCCAGGTATTGGGGGGATAATGTGATAAATCGTTATTGACTGACATCATCAGCGCAGCTTGTTGAGATGCCGCATTTAATGAGGCGTCATTAACAACTTCGCCAAGACTAACCATGCCTCTGAAATAATTGATCATAGCAAAGGTCGCATCGAGGTAGGCTTGGGAGGTGTTACCGGCCTGACAGGTATTGGCATTACCCGTCCAGCCGATGGGTACATATAAATTGGGCAGGTAGTGATTTTTGTAAAATGACACCACCGAGCTTCGGGTGGTGGGATCGACGGATTGTTGTGTGTTGCTTGGGAGAGTGGCTTTTTCTTCACTATGGTAAGTATACTGCGTATGCAATTCGTCACTAAAATCAATGACAGCATCACCTAAAGCGAGATGATCTTGGGTTGTTTGCGCATTGAGATTGAGACCAAGCAAAATAATCAGAACAGTTAAAGCCGATTTGGCATCAGTTATTTTCATGGTGAACTTTATATATCAGGGAGAGGATAGGCCACATATTACAAGAAAACCGGCAACTAAGTGTGAATCCGGTCGTAAAATTCACAATTACTCGAATATTTAAGATGTATTTTGTGACGTGCGCTTCCGCTCCAAGCGCACACAGCACTTCTATGTAAAAATGGAGTTAATATACAAGGCTGCGCTTAGCCCAATCTACGCCTTGATTGCTCAGAGTTTGGGCGCGCAGCAAAAGTCTTCTTTAAGCGATTGAATAATAGGATAAAAGATGAAGTTAAAGCGCTATTACTAAATTGGTGATTATTTTCACTTTAATCGTTCAATATCAGATCAAAAGATGACTATAATGTGAAAGCACTGTACCTTTTTATGTCAAGTACTGCGATAAAAAACATCATTATAAAACGTATGATCAGAGACAATGTCAAACTAAAGAAAATTAATGCCGATCAATATTTTAGATGGCGCGGAGGTGAGGTTACGCGGCTTGAAGGGATTGCTGATGGTGTATTTGCCATCACATTAACCTTGTTAATAGTTAACAGTACCGGTGTCAATGGCTTTAATGATGTATGGACGCTGGTGCGAGATTTACCTGCGTTACTGGCCAGCTTTGCTTTAATCATGTATATTTGGTTTGAACATTGCTTATTTTTTCGCCGTTATGGATTAATTGATTCCTGGTCTTTGTTTTTCAATGCCACATTTTTATTTGTGATCATGATTACGGCCTATCCCTTGAAATTATTGACCACTTTTTTGTGGTATATGATTATTGGTGTTTCAACGCAACCATTATTTGAAGTTTCCGGTACGGACATAACCATGCTCTCAGGCACTCAACAACGAGAATACATGATGTACTTTTATGGTGCTGCCATTGCCGGTGTATTTGCACTTTTAATGCTCATGCATGTCAATGCCTGGTCCAAAAGAAAAATGTTGGCACTAAATAAGCACGAAAATCTGATTACATTACAAGCAATTTCACATCATTTAGTTTCAACCTTAATAGCCTTAATTTCAATCATTATTCTGTGGTTAACTAAAAAGCCATGGGTGTCAGGAATCGTCTATTTTTTTAATGCCTTTGTTGCACCCTTTAATAGGTTTTATCTACGATAAAAAACTAAAAAAGTTGGACACAATACAATACGGGTAAAATAGAAGGTGTGTTCTTGGGACTTCATTCACTTTTGTTCCCGACAAATAGTGGCCTACAGGACGTAGGTCCGTGGCGAGAGCAGGGCGCGGAAGCCGCCAAAGCGGCCGCTCGCTCACGGACTTAACGGACATTCCGTCGCGCTTCTTTGCAACACAAAACCGCATGACTCCATTTACCTGGCCTTACCGGCTCGGCGGGTCGTGCTGCTCAGCAGCACTCCTATGAGGGGTCAACAAACAAGGCTATTGTGTACCGATTACACGGAATATTCGGTCTAAGCTTGATGGATGTCAATGTGTATGAATTTTAAGACCTTATACTGGCTATTTATTATGTCCGTCACACAATCAGCGACTTTTATTCCTGAACTGACGCTGTATGAGCGCCTGGTTTAGAGATTGAAGTCTTTACTTTTCAGATAAGAATAAGTATCATTTGCACATCATTTTTTTAACAGGTTTCGATTATGACAAAAATAATACCCACGACTATAATGATTGCTTTATTAAGCGCATATATACTTCCTCAAAAAGCTTTTGCCCATGGTGAAGTCACTGATCAGGTGAATCATTTACAGGACTATATGTCTGAATACACAGAAGAAGTTCACTGGTTACTGGATCAGTATAATTCGGTGGTCGAGAGTTATGCGAACCAAGGGCAAGAAGCCGTCAATACGCAAAAATTAATTGATTTCTGGGAAGAGGTTGATTTTCATGCAGCGATTGAGACCCAGTTTATACCGATTTATGCCAATATATGGCAAGGAATTTATGGTATTAAACAAGGCATCGATGACGGTGAATCTGTCGAAAAAGTGCGGCAGCATCAAGAGAAATTAAGCCAAGCATTGTGGCAGGCGTTGGGTGCTGTTAAGCTGGCAGCGAGTTATCAGCAACGTGGTTTGATTAAGAAAATTCAAACCACCGAAACGGAACCTGTCGGCGGCCCGGAAACCATAGATGACATCAAAAACAAACTGGATCGGGTTGTGGCAAAATATGCCGAACAGTTAACCGAAGTGGCGGTGAATTTGGTGCATGACACCTATTTGCAGCGCTTTGAAGGTATTGAAGGGGCTTTGATTGAACAGGATGCCAAGTTGGTTGAGGATTTAGAAAAAGATTTTAACGTGACTTTACCGCAAGCCATTGATGGCAAGAAAAGTGTTGATGAGGTTCGTCAGGTGGTTGAGATGATGAAGCAGAAATTAAACACAGCCAAGCAATTGCTGGTTGATGCAAAAGCCGACCGTAAACCCGTGTTTTAAGGAATATTATGCAACGCAGAACATTTATTCAAGGCCTGGCTGCGGCCGGCATCAGCGCATCTTTGCCGTGGTCACTGGCATCTGCAATGAACGCTGCGCAGCAGGCGGTTTCGGTGAATGACTTACCCAAGCTGGTCGGTGATCTGACCTTGTATTTAGGTCGGGGTGAAGGTGGCTTGTATGAAAATGTGCTGGATGCCATTCAAAAGCGCAACCCTCAATTGACTTTGAACATCCGCCGTGGTGCAACCGCTGCTTTGGCCAATACCATTGTGGCCGAATCACAAGCGGGGGTGCGCCGTGCCGATGTGTTTTGGGCGGTGGACACCGGTGCCATTGGTCTGATGACCGATAAAAACCTGGCACAACCCTTACCCGCTGATTTAACCAAGCAGTTAAAACCGGGCTTTCAATACCCCGGTTGGACGCCGGTGACCGGACGTATTCGCACCTTGCCCTATAACACCGAACGGATATCTCAAGCTCAAATTCCCAATGATGTGATGGCATTGGCGAACAGTGATTTGCGTATTGGATGGGCACCGGCCTATGCATCGTTTCAGTCGTTTATTACTGCCATGCGAATATTAGAAGGTGAAGCGGCCACTGCGGACTGGCTCAAAGGCGTCAGCCGCCGGGCCAAATCCTATGCCGGTGAACTGGGGGTGGTGATGGGTGTTGAGCGCGGTGAAGTCGATGTGGGATTTGCCAACCATTATTACACCTTACGGTTAAAGGCCGGTAAACCGGACGCCAAAGTCGATTTAGCCTTCACCCAAAATGATGCCGGCTGTCTGGTTAATGCCAGCGGTGTGGTGGCGTTAAGCCAAGGTGATTTACCGGTGAATTTCATTCGCTATTTACTCACCCGGGAAGTGCAGTCCTATTTATCCTCAGAAGCCTATGAAATACCTTTGGTGCAGGGTGTTGCCGAACCAGTGGGTCTGGTGCCTTTAAACACCTTGTCACCACCGAAGATTGATTTAAGAAAACTGGCTGACATCCGTCCCACCCTGGATTTAATGCGTAAAGTTGGCGTCTTGTGAGAACCTGGCCGAAATCCTATCCGCTGGCTTTTTTGATTGCACTATTGGCTTTGCTGCCGGTGTATGTGTTAATGCAACTGGCCGCCGGCAGTGCGGAGGTTTTCGATACCCGAAATTTGACCGTTTTGATCAACACCCTGGCCTTAATGGGGCTGACTGTGGTCGGTGCGGTGATTATCGGTGTGCCGTTGGCATTTTTTACCGCTTATGTCCATATGCCGTTACGGCGACTGTGGTTAATACTTTTGGCGGCACCTTTGGCGATGCCCAGCTATGTGGGGGCATTCACCCTGTATTTTTCTTTTGGTCGCGGGGGTGAGATTGAACAGTGGTTAGGCATTCCCACGCCACCGGTCAGTGGTTTGTGGGGCACCGCTGTGGTGATGGCTTTATACACTTATCCGTTTGTGATGATGACCACCCGGGCCGCTTTATTAAGTCAGGATGCCAGTCTGATTAATGCATCACGTACCCTGGGGGTGTCTTTGGGGCGTACTTTGTGGCGGATTGTGATGCCTCGGTTATTCAACAGTGTGGCGGCCGGTGCTTTATTGGCGGCCTTATATGCGCTATCAGATTTTGGCACCCCGGCAATATTGGGTCTGGATACCTTTACCCGGGTGATTTTCGTTGAATACAACGCCTTTGGTTTGAGTCAGGCGGCCATGTTGTCGCTGCAATTGATGGTCATTGTGATTTTGGTGTTGTATTTAGAATCCAGGGTCAAAGCAACACCCGAACAGCCCGGCCGGCATCTGCTTTTTTGGCCTTCGCGTATGCAGCGGTGGCTGATGCAATTGATGGCTTTGCCCCCTTTTTTACTGGCGGTGGTTTTGCCGTTGACGATTTTTGTGGTCTGGTTAGTGCGTGAGGGCAGTGGTGGTTTTGAATGGGCCTTTGCCTGGAACTCAGCCTATGCGTCTTTTTTGGCGGCCATGGTGGCGGTTATTTTGGCTTTGCCGGTGGCTCATGCGGCGTTACGCGGGAAAGCCGGACGGATAATGGAGCGCATCACTTACTTTGGTTTTGGGGTGCCGGGCATTGTGATGGGCACCGCATTGGTGTATCTGGGTTTAAAATTGCCGTTTTTATACCAGACCCTGGCGCTACTGGTGCTGGCCTATGTGCTGAGATTTTTGCCTTTGGCGGTGGGCAGTGTCCGTACCACCACCGAAAATTTAGATGGTGGTTTGGTGAATGCGGCACGTGTTTTGGGCGCCGGACCGCGCGAAGCGTTTATGCGTGTCACTTTGCCATTAACCCTGCGGGGTATGGTGGCCGGCGCGGCTTTGGTGTTTTTAGAAGCGATGCGGGAATTACCGGCAACCTTAATGTTAGGCCCCACCGGTTTTGAAACCCTGGCGACTTATTTATGGCGGGTGTATGAAGCGGGTTATTTCGGACGGGCGGCATTGCCCGGCATTATGTTGGTTGTGATTTCAGGTTTTGGCCTTATTTTAATGCTGAGCGGCGAGCGTCGCGCAGAATTTTCTATCCATGAGGCACACCGATAATTATGCTCAAAGTTTCTGATTTATCCGTCAATTATGGTGATGTTCGGGTGGTTGATCAGCTTAACCTGACCCTGGGGGAGGATGAAATATTGATGCTGATTGGTCCGACCGGCTGTGGGAAAACCACAGTATTGAGGGCCTTGGCCGGCTTGATTCCGATTCAGGAAGGGACAATCAGTTTGCCCGGTTGGACCGCCACCCCGAAAAAAAATATTGCACCGGAAAAGCGTCGTGTGGGCATGGTGTTTCAGGACTTTGCCTTGTTTCCGCATCTGACGGTTGAGCAGAATGTCTGTTTTAGGCTCAAAGACACCACCCGGGCCGATCACTGGATTAATTTATTGGGTCTGGATAGCTTAAGACATGCCAAACCCGGTCGTTTGTCCGGGGGTCAAAAACAGCGGGTGGCGCTGGCGCGGACCTTGGCGCATTCGCCTGCCCTGGTGTTATTGGACGAACCCTTATCAAATTTAGATGCAGCGCTTAAGGACAGCCTGCGTTGGGACATTCGACATGCCTTAAAAATGGCCAAAGTGCCGGCGATTTGGGTCACTCATGATCAGGATGAAGCCCTGTCGGTGGGGGATCGGATTGGCATCTTGGATAAAGGTCAAATAAGCCAAATCGACACACCGGAACAATGTTTTGATAAGCCCCAAAATCGATTTGTGGCACATTTTTTAGGTGAAGCTTCATTTTTACCCGGTCAATTTGCCGGTCTAAAGGCAGACACCGAGCTGGGTCATGCGCCCATACGCCAACAACCGCACCTCAGCCAGGGTGATGTGTTGTTCCGGCCTGATGATTTAACCCTTCATGCCGTGGCAGAAGGCGGAAACGGCCACATCGAATGGCAACGTTTCGAAGGTGAATCAAGATTGTATGCCGTGACTTTGGACAGCGGCCATCTGGTTAAAGTCCGTGCCAGCCACGAAAACGCCATCGCCATCGGTGACCGGGTCGCCGTCCATATCGCCACCACCCATCCACTGGCTGTGTTTGCCTAAACCCGTAGTCAATCAATAACAAAACAATCTCAAGGACGGTCATTACATTTGTTGTAAAAGTGTGATGAACTGATTCACTTCTGCTACGCTATTGTAGTGAGCCAGTGAAACCCGGACTACGCCGTGTTGGTTGCGCAAACCTAATGTATTTATCAGTTCAACGGCATAAAAATCACCATAGCGAATGCCCAAACTTTGTTTGTTGGCTTGTTGGGCGATTGCTTGACTACTCAATTTATTATGTATGAAAGATATGGTGGCGACCCGCTGTGTTTTATCAGCAATGGTGTCACCGATGATGGAAATGTCCGGATGGTTGTTTAAGAATTCAATCAGCGGTTTAATCAGTTGTTCTTCATAATCTGCAATGGCTTGAAAAGCGTTGTTTAAATCGGCGCGCAGGGATGCGGCGGGTTGTTGTCTTTGCCCCAGTTTTTGCAGGTATTTGAGGGCACCGTGAATTCCGCACATCAGTTCGTAATTCACATTGCCGGGCTGAAAGCGGTAGGGTGACTCTTTGATAAAATGGTGGTTGATACCGGGTAGGCGCGCTAAACAGTCACGATGACCGTATAAAACCGCCTGGTGCGGGCCAAAGGTTTTATAAAAACTGAAAAAATAATAGTCTGCTTTTAAATCCTGAACATCGGGCAAGCGGTGCGGGGCAAAAGCGACCCCGTCAACGCAGATTTCAGCACCGTACCGGTGAACGATATCAGTCCATTCTTTGATGGGATTAATATGGCCGTAAATATTGGACACATGGGTGCAACACACCAGCTTGGTTTTATCGCTGAGCAGCTTTTTTAATTCGGACGTTTCCAGTTCGTGGGTCTGGGGATTGACGTTCCAGTGTTTAATGACAATCCCTTGCTGTTGTAAATCCAGCCAGCACCCGCGATTGGCTTCATGATCCACGTCGGTGATAATGACCTCATCGCCGGGTTGCCATATTCGTGCCAGTTGCAAATTGAGCAGGCGGGTCAGCCAGGTGCTGGATGCGCCGACAATTACCTCTTCAGGCCGGCAGGCATTCAGCCAGGTGGTGATGGCCGCGTGGGCTTGTGAAACCCGCCTGGCTGCTTCCTGTGAGGTGCTGTAATCGGCACCTAACTGGACATTGCACTGGGATAAGAAGTCATGGATAGCGGCGATCGCTTCCTGGGTAATCTGAGAACCGCCGGCATTGTCCATGAAAATATCCGTGCTGTTGTGAAGACCCGGAAATTGATTGCGAACCCAGTTTAAATCGTCCATTGTTGCCACCCAATAATAAAAAACCTTAAGTCTAATAAAGATCGGCTTCTGTCTTGACCTGAATTTCACTGATTACCCATTAAACTTAATTCATTGAACAAGAATCCAGAACCATGAAAATTGCTATTGTCATTGTATTGATGGTAGCGATATTGGTTGTCGCTCAACACCCGATATTAAACGTGCTGAACATGTGGATTTAAATGCTTTTATGGGCGATTGGTATGTGCTGGCGCATATCCCCACCTTTATTGAAGATGAAGCTTTTAATGCAGTGGAAAGCTATCAGCGTGAATCAGCGCATAAAATTGCCACCACCTTTCGCTTTAATCAGGCTGGCTTTGATGGTGAAGAAAAAGTTTACCACCCGACCGGTTTTGTTCAGAATGAATCGGATGCCTATTGGAAAATGCAGTTTATCTGGCCATTCAAGTCTGAATTTATCATCAGTTATGTGGATGCAGAATATCAATACACCATCATCGCCCGCAGTCAACGGGATTATGTCTGGATTATGGCCCGTGAACCGGTGATTGATGATGACAAATTAAATCAATTGATTGATAAGGTGGAAAATTTAGGTTATGACCGCGATGCGATAAGATTTGTGCCCCAACAATCACGATAAACATGTAAATATATGATATTAAATCATAATTTATATTCTGTTAAGGTTTGTTTTACATCCTTTTAATCTTTATTTGCTACTATTTTTATTCTTCAAAAAAAGAGTACGACAAATGAAAAAAATAATGATGTTACTCTTGACGTTTCTTCCTATTGGCTTCATTCAAGCTCAGCCGGTGACGGTTGTGGAGAAACCTTTTATTTCTGCCAATTATTTCACCGCCATTATTACCGGTGTGATTTTAGCCTTGGCGATTCAGTTTGTACTGACGGCCTTGTCAGTGGCCATGGGCATATCAGCCATCGGCGATGTGCGCAGTCGTTATGTGGACGCGAAGCTGGATGTCTCACCGGATGATTCACAAAACCGTGATATCAACAGCGATGCGGGTGATTCAATGAGTCTCGGGGTGAAAGTGACCAGTGGATTTGGCCTGTGGAGCGTATTGACCACCTGTATTGCGCTGTTTGTCGGTACCGCACTGGCGATTAATCTCAGTGTGATACAAACCCCCGTGACCGCAGCTGTGATGGCGCTGGTGATTTGGGCGGTGTTCTTTATCCTGCTGTTTTATCTGGAAACCAAAGTGGCCGGTACGGTGTTGGGCAATTTAATTGCCACGGTGACCGCCGGTATTAAAAGTGGCTCGAAAGCAGTGGCAGGCTTGTTTGAACCGTCTGAACAAAAAAAGCTGGATCAGATGATTCGTCATGGCATCGGAACCTTTAAAGATGAGTTGGATAGCCAATTCGACTGGAATGCGGTGTCACAAAAAATTGATGCGTTTACCGCGCAATTAGTCCGCAAAGTACCGGATTATGAAGAATTGCGGGCAGATCTGAATGATATGGTTAAAACTTCACGACACCATGATAACAGCGCCATGTGGATGGTGATTCAGCAAGTGTTGACGCAGGCAATCAACAAGCAGGAGAATTTACCTGAAGACGAAGCCAAGAAAAAAGCGCAACAGTTGCGTGAATTGATGGATGAAATGCGTGACAGTTATGCCAAAGGCGACAGTGCCATTGAGGGTTTAAAGTATGTGGTGGCGAATTTTTCCAACCAGGAAAAAGCTGATGTGGATAAACGCCTGGCTGAGTTTAAACAGCGTTTGTCAGAAGCCACGCCGGAACGCTTTTCAAAAGATCAGTTGCAACAGGATTTGGATGAAATACTGAATGACCCCAATACCCTGACCACCATTATTGCCAACAAGTTTGAAGGTGTTAATCGTGAGAGTATCATTGAAGCACTGGATAACAACACCCGGTTAGATAAAGACCAGTTGAATGATTATGCGGATTCCATCGAAGCCGGTATTGAGCGTATTGTGTCTGAATTTGATAAAGACAATGCCAATCGTTTAAGCAAGCGCATGGAGCGTAAGGTGGCGGCCTTTTTAGACCGCACCGGACGTGATGAACTGGCCTATGCCGCGCTTAAACAGGATGTGATGGACATGGTGGATGAGCCGCGTCACAGTGTTGAGGTAATTAAAGCCCGCCTTGACCAGTTTGATCGGGACACCATCCGCGCCCTGGTGACCAACAACCGTTTTATCGATGATGAGCACATCGATCGGGTGGTAGAAACCATTGAAGATGCCAAGCAAACGGTGGCCGATAAGTTACACCAAGCCGACGAGTCGATTCGCCGCACGGCACGGAATTTACAACGCAAAGCCGTTATAAAAGCCGAGCATGCCCGTAAGTTAGCGGCGGTTGCGGCCTGGTGGCTGGTGGCTTCTGCGGTGTTATCAGCAGGGGCAGCCGTACTGGCAACTATGGTTGTGATGTAAATCGTCAAACCAAAAGTCGGATAATCCCACACCTAAAAAGCCGGGCAAATAGTCCGGCTTTTTAGGTGTGGGACAAGAACGTCAATATACGATCAGCCACCGTTTTCGCATTGGTCATATGCAGATGATGGGGTCCCTCAATTTTATCAACCTGCTGTGGGTTTAAGGCATTCAGGCGATCTTGAAAACTGGGATAGTTCATGGCATAACTGAGCGGTTCGGCCAGAATCAATTGAGAGGGTACTTGAATATCAGCCAGGAATTCCTGAATTTGTTGTTCATTCAATCGAACCAGGCTGCCCAGACGTAAGCGTTTATCGGTGATCCAGTGATAACCGTTTACGGTCTTACCCAGGCCGCGTTCGATCATTGGACGTAAAATATCTGCCGGCATCGGTGTGGCTTTTTGGCGGGCTTTAATGGCATGATCAATGCTTGGGTAGTGGCGCTGATGTTCCAGACTGTGATTGCGCCATTCATTGAGTGCAGTGCGCAACTTGGCAGTGGCCTCACCTTGTTGGTAGGGTGGGATGGCGCCTAAATTTTCGATTAAAACCAGTTTATCCACGGCTTTGGGATAAGCCGCCACATACATGGAAACGATGGCTGCACCCATGGAATGGGCCACCACAG
>CAZLAW010000051.1:0-13547 GCA_964557625.1 uncultured Marinicella sp. | reverse complement strand
TTATTATTTCTTAAGTCAATTAATTTCAAGCGGTCAAAATGATTAAAATCAAATGCCGACAATTTATTGTTGGACAATAAAACTGTCTGTAAATTTTCAGGGCGCTTGATTTTGAGCTCTTCAAGCCAATTATTAGAGACATCAAGCCATGACAGTTTTGGAGCATCAAGCATTAATGTTCTTATCATATTATTGCTGGCTTTAAATTCTGTTAATTGTGGTGTTGACCCAATGTCGATATTGTAAACCCGGTTGTTCTTAATGTTTAACTTCTGCAAAGCTGAACTTTTTATGTTTAGCATGCCCAACTTATTATGGCTCAAATTTAATTCAATCAATTGCTGTTGCGGAATTGTACGAATAGATTGGATTTCATTGTTTGATAAATCCAGCGTTCTTAGGTTTTTTAATTTAATAAGGCCGGTGGTGTTTTTTATGGACTTATTACGACATTTTAAATGATATATTAATTCGGGTTTTTGTTTTCTTGTTGCTTGTAAACAGCGACGAAAATGAATATCCGGGAACACAAACTCAGAAAATGGCGCATGAATTTTGTTTAAGTGGTTGCCTATTTTTGGGGGGACAATTTCATGAGTGATGGCGTTTCTGTTTGCACTCTGGCTAATTTCCGCATATTCAGAATCAGCCAATTTATAAGAAAAAACAGCAATAAAAGCCAAAAATAAAGCTAAAAGCAGGTAGAAAACTCTTAATAGCATGCTTTCTTATATCATTTAGTCAAATAAATGGCTCGATTATTTAACAAAAAACCATAAGATTCTGGTTCATCAATAACAGTTATGCTTGAGCAATAATCTTCGTCAACTGATGGTCAATATCTATTTAATACTGTTATTGTAGGCTGTTAAGACCTGAAAAACAAAAAAGGCCGTTCACAAAAGTGACGGCCTTGAGCTTATTATGCGCTTTTTAATCCCAACTCAACGCCCCACCGGTCTGATATTCAGTCACCCGCGTTTCAAAGAAGTTTTTCTCTTTGCGTAGATTGGTTTGTTCATCCAGCCAGGGCAGGGTGCATTGGGCGCCGGGGAAGGGTTCGTCGATACCCAGTGAGCGGGCGCGGCGGTTGGCGATGTATCTGAATTGTTCGCAGTGGTCTTCAGCGGTATAGCCCAGAATCGGACGTTCTAAGATGTAACCGGCGTAAACTTGTTCGGCGGCTTCGGATTCTTCCCACATATTTTTCACCGCTTTAGGATCAAGCTTAATATCATTTTCTTCAATCATCTGCTTTACAACCCGGATACCGAAGGAACAGTGCATCACTTCATCGCGCATAATATACTGCAGCTGTTCGGCGGTGCCTTTCATCAGGCCACGGCGTTGCAGGGCAAAAATAGGACTAAAACCGTTATAGAACCAGCAACCCTCAAAAATCGCGGCGAAGAACATATAGGACAGGGTAAAGTTATGTAGTTCATCGCGATCGCGTAAATCAATATCTGGTCGTAACACCGAGTTCAGACGGCGATTAGCCACCTGAATTTTCTGGTTAATTTCCGGTACCACCCGATAGCGGTTGTAGATTTCACTCTGATCAAGACCAATGGTTTCAATACAATGCTGATAGGTCCAGGTATGCAGGGCTTCTTCGTAGACCTGGCGTGCCTGGTAAATCTGTAGTTCAGGGGCGGCCATTTTTTCCATCACGGCTAAGCCGATGTTGCGCATCGCCATAATGTCTGAGGTGGTCAGGTAAGACAACACGTTCTGATAGACATGCTGTTCTTCGCTGGTGAGTTTTTTATGGTAATCATGCACGTCCTGCGTCATGTTAATATCCAGCGGCGTCCAATGGTTTTTATTGGCGTTTAAAAAATATTTCCAGGCCCACGGGTATTTAAAGGGTGCCAGCTGATTAATGTCCGCCATGCCATTCACAATCCGCTTATCTTCAGCCCGCACCGGCTCGAAGTTATTCTCTCCAACTGCCATGGTGTATTCTCCGGTCACGCCGGTGATGGTTCGGGTTCTGGTTTCTCCATCGGTTTGTATGTCATGTTGATTTTCTGCATCATCAGTGACCGGTGCCGATGATTCAGCGGTTTCTTCCGTGGTCTTTTTTTGCTTTAATCCTAAGGGGTCATCCCAATTCATAGTGTTTTCCTCTCAAATGATTCCGGGGCGGTGAGTTGATCGCCCCGATTTGTGGTTAATTACTGGCAGGCGTCACAGTCCGGTTCTAAGATGGAACAGGCACTGGGGGCTTGTGAGCCGGGTGTGCTGTTCTGTGGTTGACTGGAACTGCTTTCGACACTTTTTTCCATGTGGGTGGCGCCCATGGAGCGTAAATAGTAGGTGGTTTTTAAGCCTCTGACCCAGGCCAGCTTATACAAGTCATCCATTTTTTTACCGGAGGGATCCACCATATACAGGTTCAGTGACTGGCCCTGATCAATCCATTTCTGCCGCCTCGAGGCCGCTTCCACCAGCCACCGTGGATCAATTTCAAACGCAGTGGCGTATTTGGCTTTTAACTCATCGGGAATCCGGTCAATGGGCTGCACGCTGCCTTCGAAATATTTCAGGTCATTAAGCATCACCTCATCCCATAATTCCAGGGCTTTTAAATCATTCACTAAGTGGCCATTAATCACGGTAAATTCACCGGATAAATTGGATTTAACAAACAGGTTCTGGTACACCGGTTCCACCGATTGTGACACGCCACAAATATTTGAAATGGTGGCGGTGGGGGCGATGGCCATGGTGTTGGAATTTCGCATGCCCTGTTTTTTGACCTTGTCTCGCAACGGCTGCCAGTCCATGCGGGTGTCGGTGTTCTGATCCAGGAATTGGCCGCGGGCCTGTTGTAAACGATCAATGGAATCAATCGGTAACACCCCTTGCGACCACAATGATCCATCATAGCTCGGATATTTGCCACGTTCTCCGGCCAGATCGCTGGAAGCTTCAATGGTGTAATAAGACACAGCTTCCATGCTTTCATCGGCAAACGCAACCGCACGTTCATCCGCATAAGGCAGATTCAGTTTAAACAGCGCATCCTGAAAACCCATCAGACCCAAACCCACCGGTCTGTGACGTAAGTTCGAACGCCTGGCCTGTGGCACTGAATAGTAATTATAGTCAATGACATTATCGAGCATCCGCATGGCGGTGGTGATGGTTTTTTTCAGCTTCTTATGGTCAAGACCGTTTTCTGTGATGTGCTGTGGCAGGTTCACTGAACCCAGATTACACACGGCAATTTCATCATCACTGGTATTTAAAGTGATTTCGGTGCATAAATTTGAGCTGTGCACCACACCCGCGTGCTGTTGAGGCGAGCGCAGGTTACAAGGATCTTTAAAGGTAATCCAGGGGTGGCCGGTCTCAAACAACATGCCCAACATCTTGCGCCATAAATCGACGGCCTTAATGACTTTAAAGTTTTTAATCTGACCTTGCTCGGCGTGTTGCTCATAATATTGGTAGCGTTGTTTAAATTCCTGACCGTATAAATCATGCAAATCAGGCACTTCTTCCGGCGAAAACAGCGTCCATGATTCATCCAAAGCCACCCGCTCCATAAATAGATCCGGCACCCAATTGGCGGTATTCATATCATGGGTTCGGCGGCGGTCATCTCCGGTGTTCTTGCGCAATTCTAAAAATTCCTCGATATCCAGATGCCAGCTTTCCAGATAAGCACACATGGCACCTTTGCGTTTACCGCCCTGATTGACCGCAACCGCGGTATCATTGGCCACCTTTAAAAACGGCACCACCCCCTGAGACTCACCGTTGGTGCCTTTAATATGCGCACCCAGGGCCCTTACCCGGGTCCAGTCGTTACCCAAACCACCGGCAAACTTACTGAGTAACGCATCGTCTTTAATGGCACTAAAAATACCGGCCAAATCATCGGGTACCGTGGTCAGATAACAACTGGACAACTGCGGTCGCAAGGTGCCCGAATTAAACAACGTCGGGGTGGAACTCATAAAATCAAAAGAACTGAGCAGGTCATAAAACTCAATGGCCCGCTGCTCACGGTCCACTTCATTAATGGCCAAACCCATGGCCACCCGCATAAAAAAGGCCTGCGGCAATTCAATCCGGGTCTTATCCACATGAATAAAATAGCGATCATATAAGGTTTGCAGTCCTAAATAGCTAAAGTCCTTATCACGCTCCGGTTGAATCGCTTCGGCTAAAACCGCCAGGTCATAACTCGCTAAGGCTTCATCTAAGACCTGTGCATCAATGCCACGCTGAATATACTTTTTAAAATAATTAGGGTAGGTGGTTTTCATGTCTTGGTGGGTGGCTTCATACGATTCCTGATATATGAAGCTCAGCACCTCATGACGAATACCATCCATCAATAATCGGGCAGTGACCTGACTGTAATTGGGGTCTTTTTCAATGAGACCACGTGCCGACATGACCATGGCCTCGCTCACATCCTCAGCCGCCATTCCGTCGAATAAATGCCGACGTAATTCTGTCAATACGCGGTCTTTACTGACGCCGTTCAAATCCTTGGTGGATTCTGCGATGACCGTTTCCAGTCGTGCCATATCCAACGGTTGTTTTGTACCGTCTGAATGAATTACGTTGAACACAGGGGCTTCTTTAGCCGGAGCTTTTTTCTCAGCCTGGGCGCGTTTTCTGCTTGTTTTTCACGGTATAGAACATACGCGCGGGCAACCTTATGCTCACCTGATCGCATCATGGCCAGTTCCACCTGGTCCTGAATGTCTTCAATGTGGACCGTTCCACCACGGTCACGGTGCCTGAACAGACCGCTAAAGACGGTTTCGCTCAATTGCTCGACCCGTTCATGAATCCGTGATGATGCGGCGGCCTGGCCACCTTCTACGGACAAAAATGCCTTGCGCATGGCGATTTGAATTTTACTTAAATCAAAATCAGTGGTTTCACCATTGCGTCGGATAACGCGATACTGAATGGGGTTTTCGTTTGACGCAGGGGATTGCTGGGTACGGGCCGTCGCCGGGGGCGGGTTCGGCACCTGCTGATCTGTGTGTTGCATGGTAGTGTGACTCTCTTTTTTGTAAAAAAACAGACTCAAAATTTATATTTTTGTAAACTTTGAACTCTCCTCAGAAAAAATATGATACCTATTTTAGGTTGTCCTTCCAAGTTATATTTTTTACACAACACACAAAACAAAATTATTTTATTATATTTATCATATGTTTACGAACTATTGTAACAATTATAAAATTTTATTGTTGAAAATAAAGGGTATTTAGTATTTAGACAACGATTATTTTTTAAGACAATTATTGCCGTAATATATGACAGATTATTACCCGTATCTTAATGATTATCATTTAGTTAGATAATTCCTATTCATACAAACCATGGTTGATGAATTGAGTTGTATATTCGCTCTCATCAGACTCAGCTTAGGTAATCGAATCGGGAATTTTATGCTTCTTAAACTGCCGGGTTTTATGCCAGAACCGCCACAAATTGAGGACCGCGGCGGCTGATAAGCCGACGATAATGCCAATCCATAATCCCGGTGCACCCATGCCCATGGGGAAGCATAAATACCAAGATGCGGCAAAACCCAGCAGCCAGAATGAGGACAGATTGCTGTTCATAATAAAAGTCATGTCCTTGATACCGCGCAGGGCGCCGGCGGCGGCGACCTGGATGCCGTCTGAAAGCTGGAAAACGGCGGCGTAGAATAACAGACTGACGGCGATTGCGGCGACTTCACTGTCATCTGTGTAGAGATTAACAATATCACCGGCAAACAACAAAGTGACCGAGGCTGAAAACAGTTGGGTAAACAACACCAGACCGACACCCAAAAATCCGGCTCGGGTGATGTCGTCTTCGTTTTTACGGCCCACGGCATTACCGACCCGTATGGTAATACCCATGGATAAACCCAAAGGCACCATAAACAACAACGATGAAAAGTTCAGGGCAATTTGATGGGCGGCGACCACAACCGTGGCCAGAGACGAAGACAGCAGGGTAATCACCGAGAAAAAGCCCACTTCGGCAAACATCGAGACACCCACCGGCAGGCCCATTTTAAGCAGCCGCATAATAACGTACCAGTTGGGCGGGTCAAAACGACTGAACACCTGATAACTGCCGATAATTTTATGGCGTTTAACAATCAACACATACACCAGCATCTGGCAGGTAATCACAATGGCCGAGGCGTAACCGGTGCCGACGGCGCCCATGGCCGGAAAACCTAAATGACCAAACATCAGAATATAATTTAATGGGACATTTAATAAAACACCCACAAAGCTGACGTACATGGTGGTTTTGGTAACCGATAAACCATCGGCCAGATAGCGAAACGAGACAAAGAAGGCCAGCGGCAAAACACCCCAGCCAATGGCATTTAAATAACCCACTGCTTCAGGAATCACTTCTTCCTGAGTCTTAAATAAAATGAAAATCGGATCCACCAGCCGAATCACAATACTGAACAACAAACCCAATAGCAGTGCCAGCCACAAAGCCTGACGAAAAAACGGCGCCACTTCATGATGCATTCTGGCACCGTCTTTTTCAGAGACAATCGGCGGAATGACCATTAAGGTGCCAAACACAAAGAGAATCACTGTCGACCACACGGAACTGCCCACCGCCACAGCCGCCAGGGTGGTGGCACCCAACTGGCCGGCCATCACGGTGTCCACAAAAGTCATGGCCACCATCATCACCTGGCTGATAATCAAGGGCATGGACAAGCGAATGGTTTGCACGATGTGGTGTTTGACGGATAAAGATTCCATATTATTAACAACTCAAGTGTTAAACTGTGTATTGATTATTAGGACTGTCCTGTTATGGAAACAAAACGCCCACAAAAAGCCTTTGTCACCGGTGCCACCGGTTTTCTCGGTCGCCATCTATGTCGCGCATTAACCAAGCAAGGTTGGCAGGTGATTGCCCTGTGTCGAAGCATACCAGAAAACCCCATTCCTGAGGTTAACTATGTGCAAGGAAATATCCTGTCACTGGCTTCTTTAACGGACGTTATCCCCAAAGACATTGATGTCCTGTTTCATAGCGCGGCGGACACCGGCACCTGGTCGAAAAACAACGCCCGGCAAACCCTCACCAATGTCACCGGCACCCAGCATATTCTGCAATGCCTCAATGACATGAAAAAGACCCGCCTGGTGCATGTCTCCTCAGTAGCGACCTACGGCATTCATCATCGGCAGGAAATCACCATCAACGAACAAACCCCGGCTGAAGGCCATGCCAGTGATGTGAATTATGTCGCTTCAAAAGCCCGGGCTGAACACCTGATTGAACAACATGAATCACTGGATTGGGTGATTGTGCAGCCATCCCATATCATCGGGCCGGAAGATCAGAACAACTGGATTCGGCTGTTTAAAATGATTATTGATAATACGTTACCCAGCATTCCAAGGGGTGCCGGGTCATTTGCTGATGTCCGTGATGTCGCCGCCGGTTGTATTCAAGCGGCCAACAATGGCAAGACCCGGGATTACTATATTCTCGGCGGCCATAATTTAAGCTTTGAAGCGTTTATTGCCCATGTGGCGAAAACTTTTGATGTACACGTGGATCATAAACAAAAACCCCAGTGGCTACTTAAACTGGTTGCGCAAACACAGCGTTTAATGTCCTATATCAGCAACCAGCCACCGGAATTAACCCCCGAATCTCTGCAGTTAATTACCCACCGCTATCGAGCCGATAGTGGCAAAGCCGAAAAAGAATTGGGCTATGACATAACACCCCTGCAAATCACCCTGAATGACATTAAGGCTGATTTACAGCAGCGTGGCATTCTCTCTTAACCCCCAGTGGCTTTCGCGCCATCAAACACTTCCCGGGCATGCTCAAATTGGGCGTTCGCTTTAGACACGTATTTCAGCACTTCATCCACATAACCGTCGGTTGAAGCTGACCAGATGCGGTTAATATAGCGCTCGCCGGCGGCAAAAGAACTCATCACATCGGCATAAGCCTGAACGCCATATAAGTGCTTAATGCTCTCGCGGGCATCGGCAAATTGCATCAGATCTTCGCGAAATAAACGGTCAATCTCAAACCGCATCTCATAGGTGGGAATGGCGTCTTTGTTGCCATCGAGTTCAACCAGATTTTTGGCGATGTTGTGTAATGACCGATCTAAAATAGCCATATTATTTTTTAGCACATCACCATGGGTGGCGGCCTTATTGGCTTCAATTTTATACACCAAAGCCCCCAAAAAGCCCAGCACCATCACCGGAATAAAATAAACCCAGTTGACCGTATCTTCATCCAGAGAGGTTAAAAAAGCCCCGCCTAAAAAGGCCAACACCACAAATCCGAAAGCTATATTTTTCATCATTTATCTCCTTTATCCTGCGCTGGCAATGACGTAAACGGCATTACCCACACCCACCAAAGCTTCACCGACAATTAAACCGGCGGCAATCGGAATACCTTTACTTTCTGACCAGCTTTTACCTTTGGTGCGATCAACGATTTCCCGGATTAACGTACCGATGGCATAGGTCAACACAATACTGAAAGGCAGATAAAAGCCCAGGCCAACGGTAATGCCTAAACCGGCCTGTAACAAGGACAATAAACCACCCAATAATGCACCGGCAATGTATTTAGCGGTGGGCACATCACCACCGGTAATGCCTTCCACCATTGAGGCCAGTGCCTGGCCTTGCGGTGCAGGAAACTCTTCACCACCGAGACCAAAGGCTTCATGCAGCATAAAAATCAAAATAATCACCACAATCGGCCCCAACCAGGCGCCCATAAACTGACCCAGTTGTTGCTGGCGTGGCGTGGCACCGACCAGATAGCCGGTTTTTAAATCCAGCATCAGATCGGTGGCCTGACTCATGGCCACACAAGTCGCAGCACCCACGGTAATGGCCGCCACAATCGCGGGACCGGTGCTCATGCCGCCGAACATTTGGGTAATCATAATCAATAAGGTCACTGCAATTAAGGTCATCCCCGATAAGGGTGACCAGTTCGTCCGTCCGATGGCTTCGGATAAAATAATACCGGCCATCCAAATCCATAAAGTACCTAAAACAGCCATCAAAACACCGCGCATCAAGCCGACTTCCTGGGCCGAGGTCACCGCCATCACACCCAGTAAAATGGCCGCACCAACCACCGCAAAATAAAGTAATTTAATCGGCATTTCGTCTTTACTTAAGGCCATGTCATCTTTACCCGATGACTGCATCGACTTAATCGCGGATTTAATCAAAGGCAGGGCAAATAAAACCCCGACAATGGCACCACCAATGAGCATACCAATGCCGGTGGGGCGGAATAACATCAGACGTAATTGATCCGGATCAGTCACCGCCACGCCATTCACCACCGGAAACATACCGGTAACATCCAATAAGGGTGCCAACACCCAATAGCAGGCAAAACCACCGATAATAAAGGCCAAACCACCGCGTCCGGCAATAAACGCCACACCAATGGTCATGAGGGATAAGTACCAGGTGCCGTTGAGGTATTCGGGCAAACCCAATTGTTCAAATAAAGGCCAGTATTCAACACCGGATGCTAATGAAATCACGTGCACCACACCGGAAAATACCATGGCACCCACCAGTAACATGGCTTTGCGGATACCGGCACCGGGTGATTTCAGAATTGACGCCACCGCCACGCCGCCGGGGTACGTCAGACGCTCATAATCAATCATTTGTTTACGCAAGGGAATGATAAAAGCTATCCCCAAAAAGGCACCGGCAATGGCCCCAAAGGTTAGTACATAAGGGTTAAAGTCCATGCCATAACCAAGAATAAAAATCGCCGGTACTGAAAACATCATGCCCGATGAGGCCCCGTTCACACCGGAGGCCACCGTCTGGGTAACATTATTTTCAACAATCGAGCGACGCCGCATCAGTCCGCGCAAAATACCAAAACCCAATATCGCAGCCAGCTCTGAACCCTCGATGGAAAAACCCAGCTTCAAAGAGGCATAGCCAATGGAAATCGCCAGAATAACACCTAAGAAATAACCGACAAGCACCGCATGCGGTGTTAATTCCGGATAAGGACCGCGGGTAATCGGACCTGAGGCGGTGTGGTTTTCAGACATGCTGTTCTCCCGTTTTTATTAAAAAAATATAATGGCCATTTTATCGGATGGCTCAAAAAGGCAAAAATTATAGCATAGCAAAATAGTTATCAGGTGACGATCTTATTAAGCAGAACTTTTAATCAAACCCGCCGCCGCTTGTCCCCATTTTTGATAAGTTTCAGGCCCCGGATGAAAACCATCGCTGGCCACATCTAAGGGTTGCGGTAGGTCACTGACCGCGATAAATGTGGTGTTTGTATATTGGCTGCTGAGTTGATGGAGGTTGTGATTAAATAAACGTGCCCAGGCGCCTAAATAGGAACGTAGCGGAACCGGTAAAGCGGGAAAACGGTGCATTGGCGGTAGCCCGCTGACAATCATAAGCTGAGGTTGTAAGTGCTTATGGACCGTTTCAATCAGGCTTTGTTGTTGCTTACGCCATTTTTTTAAAGACAGCTGTCCTGTCACATCGTTGACGCCTAAAGCTGTGACAACCACATCAAACTGTCGATGAGTCGGCCAATCTATATCAATGGCTTGCTGTAAATCATTGAGGGCATCTCGGGTTTTTGCGCCGGTACGGGCGCGTAACTCATAATCAATCAGATAATCAGGCGATAAATCCTGAAGAATATGTCCCAATAATCCGTGTTTTTGAATAGCAACACCAACCCCGGCAGCCGATGAATCACCCAATATCAATAACCGCAACGCTGGACCCCGACCTGTTTGGCCAGTTCGGTCACCGCCTGGCTCGGGTAATACCGGCGTGCGTTTTCTGACGTGCTGGCCTTGTAACCATAAAAGCGGGCCGAGGCTATATTTTAGGCAGCTCAGACCAAAAGCGTTCACTTACTCAACAACCGTATTAAATATCCGGTCACCGGCATCGCCTAAGCCAGGAATGATATAACCGAGCTCGTTTAAACGTTCATCGACGGCCGCCACCGTCACGGACACATCGGGGTGTTGCTGTTTTAATTCAGCCAGACCTTCCGGTGCAGCCAATAAAAACACCCCGTGAATATGTTGGCAACCCACCGCTTTTAAACGCGCAACCGTGGCTAAAAAGGTACCGCCGGTGGCCAGCATCGGATCAATCACCAAGGCTGCTTTATCAGCCACATTCGGCGCCCATTTTTCGTAATAAGCATGGGGTTGCAGCGTTTCTTCGTCACGCTCAAATCCCACCACCGAGACCGATGCACCGGGCAGTAAATCCATCACACCGTTGAGCATGCCCAAACCGGCACGTAAAATCGGCACCACGGTGATGCCTGAATCATTAATACGTTTTACCTCCGTCGAACCGGCCCAGGTTTGAATGGCTTCAGACACGGTTGTGAAGTCTTTCAGGGCTTCATAGCACAGTAAATAACTGAGCTTGTCCACCACCGGCCGAAACTGTGCCGGGCTGCGGTTGTGTTCCCGGAGTTGGCCGATTAAATGCTGGACCAATGGGTGTTTAATTTCATTGACTTGATTCATAATTGTTGTCATTGTTAATATTCCTGAACAATGGGCGACAGACTGCCTTTGATCAAACGCTCAGCCCGATTAAAATCAAGCACCGTTTCAACATCTGCGTCGTCTGCCATATCCCGGCTTAACCGATTCAACAAACGATCCTGCACCCGACCGCGGGCATAGGCTTCGGCATAAGGCACCCGATGAAACATGACCATGGAATAGCGCGGAATAAAGGTCTCGGGCCAACGTTTTTCCAGGGCAAAGGCGATGCGTTTTTTCAGGTGAAATTTGGGGTCATTCACGGCCGCCCGCATTTCCACATAGTTTTCCAGCGACATATCGGCAATGGCATTGGCGTTCACTTGACGAGCCATTTGTACGGTATCAAATAAATCCGACCAGTGATGGTTACTGTGGTCTAACGCCTCCATCACCGCCACACAATCTTCAAAACCACAATTCATACCCTGGGCATGAAAGGGCACCACCGCATGTGCCGCATCGCCCAATAACAGAACATTATCTTGATACCATTGTTCGCATCTAACTGTGCCAAGTTTCCCCGTCGGATTATTAAAATAATCGTCTTCCAGGTTTGGAATTAAGGGTTTGATATCGGCAAATTGGGCATCAAATAAATCATGTAATGCCGATTCATTATCAATGGATTCAAAACTCACCGGTCCGGTTTTGGGCATAAATAAGGTCAGGGTAAAATCACCGCCGGGATTGGGTAAGCCAATCATCATATAATCATCCCGCGGCCAGACATGCAGGGCATTTTTATCCAACTGAAAATCACCGTTTTTATCCGGTGGCAAATACAGTTCTTTATAGGCATGATCCAGTAATTCACTGGAAAATGTTGTGGCATTATCGCTATGCTGTTGCATCTGTTGGCGGGTAACACTGCCGGCACCGTCACAGGCCAGCATATAATCAAACTCAATGTGAATATCCGCTTCCCGGTGGCTGAACTGACAGCGATTTTCTGCAAAATCAATACTGTCGCAGCGGTGCTCAAAATAAAATGCCACCCGACCGGTGGCTTCGGCCTCATCCCGCAATAAACTCACCAGGCCGGCCCGTGAGACCGAATAAATGGCCTCCGATTCACGTGAACCATATGGCTGGAGTGTCTGCTTACCTTGCGGGTTATGCAACATACGACCACGCATCGGAATCAACAAAGATTCGGCCTTTTCCAGCACGCCGGCTTGTTCTAAGGCATGCCGACCCCGTGAGGCCAGGGCGAGGTTGATGGATCGTCCGGCAGACATCGCCTGTTTTCGAATATCGGGCAGCTTGTCATACACCCGCACCCGATAGCCTTGCTGTGCCAGTAACAATGCCTGTAAAGAGCCCACCAAACCGGCCCCTAAAATAACAATATTGTCAGATCGTTCGCTCATAATTCAGCCACCAGGGTCTCAACAAAACGATAGGTATCATGAAAGCTGTTATACAACGGCGTCGGTGCCACCCGAATCACATCGGGTTCACGCCAGTCCACCACAATCCCGGCATCCGTTAAGGCCTGATAAACCGCTTTGCCCGGTTTCTCTGCTTTAATCACCAGAGATAATTGACAAGCCTGGGCGTCTTTCGGAGTCAGAATTTTAACCTTATCACCACAACAATCTTCCAGCATCTGTCGCAAAAATCCGGTTAACTGCTTCGATTTAGCGGCTAACGGCCGCATACCGCCGGCTTCTTTAAATATGTCTAAGGACGCCCGCACCGCCGCCAGCGATAAAATCGGCGGATTCGATAACTGCCAGGCATCGGCGCCCGGTGCCGGTTTAAATTCATTATCCATATCAAAACGGGTATTTTTCTCATGCCCCCACCAGCCTTGTAATCTGGGTAATTCCTTATCATGGTGTTTTTCATGCACAAAGGCACCGGCCACCGCACCGGGACCGCTGTTTAAGTACTTATAAGAACACCAGGCAGCGAAATCCACACCCCAGTCATGTAAAGCCATCTCAAGGTT
>CAZLAW010000050.1:2007-13595 GCA_964557625.1 uncultured Marinicella sp. | reverse complement strand
ATAAGTTCGCCAAATTCTTGTTTGGCTTGCGTGGCTGTTATGGTGTTTTTCATGGTGTTTTTGATAAAATTCAATGTATCTATTTTAATCAAAATAGATAAAATAAACAATATTCTTTAGGTATTCTCTAACAATCATATTAATTGTCCGCAGGTATATTTAACCAGACCCTGTGCTAAAATGGATGATTTTTTGGACACTGGCATGATTACTTTACACCACTTGGAAAACTCCCGATCGCAGCGTATTTTATGGTTGCTTGAGGAGCTTGAATTAGACTATGAAATTAAACAGTATGCGCGTGATGAACAAACCCAACTGGCGCCGCCGGAATTAAAACAGGTTCATCCGCTGGGCAAATCGCCGGTGTTAGAAGATAAGGGCAGGATGCTGGCGGAATCGGGCTGTATCATTGATTATTTATGCCGAAAATACGGCCAGGACTGGTTGCCACGGCGTAACAGCGGGGCTTATACCGATTGTCAGTTCTGGTTACATTATGCCGAAGGCAGTGTCATGCCGCCTTTGTTACTGCAGCTGGTGTTTGATAAGGTCAAAACCGCACCGATGCCGTTTTTTATTCGCCCCATTGCCAAAGGCATCGCCGATAAAGTTTTAAATAGTTTTGTGCGGCCCAATATTAAAACCCACTTTGATTTTATCGAGCTGCATTTAACTGATAAACAATGGTTTTTGGGCGATGACATCAGTGCGGCGGATATTCAGATGTCTTTTCCATTGTCGGCGGCCTTATCGCAGCAACAAAAACTGGCAGATAATTACCCCCATATCACGGCCTGGGTGAAGCGTTTTCAGGCCCGACCGGCCTACCAAAAAGCCCTTGAGCAGGGTGGTAAATATGATTACGAACTCGCTGAATCGTAAATAAGGCCTAATCAGCAATTGACCTGTCCTGGTTTCTCGGTAAACTAAGCGATTTGAAACCGCAAGCCTGTATGATTTCAGCCGAACAATTTAACGATTACGCCCAGGCGGGTTATAACCGCATTCCACTGTACCGCTGTGTGTCAGCGGATCTGGACACGCCGTTAAGTGCCTGGCTGAAACTGGCCAATGGCCCGCATACCTTTTTACTGGAATCGGTAGAAGGCGGTGCCCGTTGGGGGCGTTACTCAATTATTGGCTTGTCCGCCGATATGCGCTTTCATATTTCCGGTCGGGAGGTGCGTGAGTTCAATTTCAATGAACTGGTGGACAGTTATCAGACCGAAGACATGCTGACCACGGTGGAAGCCATTAAAAATCGCTATAAAGTGCCGGAAATCGATGAGTTACCCGGCTTTTCCGGAGGTTTGGTGGGTTATATGGGTTATGAAACCATTGAGCACATAGAGCCTAAATTAGCCGGTTTAGCCCCGCCGGATACGTTAAACATTCCCGATGTGCATATGATGTTGGCTGAATCGGTGGCGGTGTTTGATAACCTGGCCGGCAAAGTGTGGCTGATTGAACATGTGGATCCAAGTCATGAACATGCCTATGCGCGCGGCCGTAAACGCTTGGAAGAACTGGTGCATCGATTACGTTCAGGCAGCACCGGTTATGCGGAAATGATTAACCCGGACAGCATCAATACCTCAGAATTCACCACCGGTTTTACCGAAGATGAGTTTAGTCAGGCGGTCAACCAATGCAAGGAATATATTGAGGCCGGCGATATTATGCAGGTGGTGCTGTCACAACGCATTACCACCGAATTTAACGCCCGACCGTTGGATGTTTATCGTGCTTTACGGGCTTCTAACCCAAGTCCCTATATGTACTTTATGGATTTTGGTGATTATCAGGTGGTCGGTTCATCACCTGAAGTTCTGGTACGCCGAATCGGTGACGAAGTGACTTTGCGACCGATTGCTGGCACCCGACCGCGCGGTCAGAATGAGGCCGAGGATTTGCGTTTAGAACAGGAACTGCTGAATGATCCCAAAGAACTGGCAGAGCACCTGATGCTGATTGATTTGGGGCGCAATGATCTGGGTCGGATTGCAGAAATCGGCAGTGTTGCGCTGAAAGATAAAATGGTGATTGAACATTATTCTCATGTCATGCACATCGTGTCTGAAGTCCGGGCACAACTTAAAAAGGGTTTGAGTAATGCTGATATTATCAAAGCCGTGTTCCCGGCCGGCACCTTATCCGGTGCCGCCAAAGTCCGCGCCATGGAGATTATTGCCGAGCTTGAAAAAGTCAAACGCAACGTCTATGCCGGGGCTGTTGGCTACTGGGGCTGGCACGATGATATGGACATGGCCATCGCCATCCGCACCGCTGTGATAAAAGATCAGCTACTGCATATCCAGGCCGGTGCCGGCATCGTCGCAGACAGCGTTCCTGAAAATGAATGGCAGGAAATTATGAACAAAGCCCGCGCCGTGATTAAGGCCGTCGCGCAAGCCGCCGATGGGTTTTAATCAATCATAACAAACGCAAAATATGCGTCAGTTCACAAAATACGGCCAACGAATATAGAATAATGGCACGGATTAAAAGCATGATAAAAATAATTACAAACCGGCTTTAAATTGTATTCATAATAAAAAATGCGTCTTTCTTGAGCACAAGAGAGCGCTTAAATAAATTGAAACTCATCCCGTTCAATTTGTTATCAATAAAAGGGATGAATTGACTTTAAATGAGAGGAGTATCATGAAATTTATCAGTAACCGTAATCGGTTGTATCGGGCATAGTGCCTGACAGCAGCCATCACATTGTCATCCCCCGTTGTATTTGCTCAGGAAGACAAATCCGTTGAGGAACTGGGTAAGGTTCAGGTAACGGGTTCGCGTATCAGGCAAGCGCAAATTGAAGGCATTGAACCGACACAAACCATATCAAGAGAAGACATTGACCGTTCAGGTTTAACTTCTGTTGGTGATATTTTGCAACAGCTTACACAATAGTGGTGACTTATTTGAACTCCCGGCGGGACCGTTATCGGTGGCTGTGGGTTATGAATACCGCAAAAAATCCGGTTTTTTTCAACCTGATGCGGTGGTGGTGGCCGGTGAAAGTAATGGTGTGCCTGCCAGTCCCACAGCGGGTGAATTCAGTGTCGATGAATTTTATGCCGAATTTTTAGTGCCGGTATTGGCTGACCGTCCGGGTGCTGAATTACTTGATTTGTCCGTGGCATTCAGAAGCTCTGATTACAGCACATCCGGTTCTGATACCACCGGAAAGTTTGGTTTTAAATATATGCCGACAGATAATTTAATGTTTCGGGGTTCATTTGCCGATGGTTTGCGCGCCCCTTCGATTGGTGAGCTGTTCGGTACCCAGGCCCGTTTTGATGCCCAGTTAACGGATCCCTGTAATTCCGTGAACGGCGTAACACCAGATCTACCCGGTTGTGCAGGTGTTCCTGACGGTTACCAACAAATCAATCCGCAAATTTCCACCTTAACCGGCGGAAACCCCAACTTATCGCCGGAAGACTCAGAAACGTTAACTTTAGGCATGGTGTATTCACCCGAGTGGGCAGACGAAACCGGCTGGTCCAATGGACTTGATTTTGAAGTGACTTATTATGACATTGAAATTGAAGGTGCCATTCAAGCGGTTGATGCACAATTTATATTAAATACCTGCGCCGTTGACCCGGGTAATAGTTTGTGTTCAAACTTTTCACGAGACCCTTTTGGTAACATTGAAAACTTCAGCAATCAACTGACCAACATCGGTTCCATTAAAACCTCAGGTGTGGATTTTAATGTTAACTGGACCTCACCACAGTATGATTGGGGTTATTTACAAGCCGCCTGGTATAATTCTTTTGTCAATGAATTTACCGAAGACGGTCGGGATCTTGACGGCATTGAAGCCAATGATTCAGGGATACCTGACTGGAACTCAAATCTATACACCACCGTCAACTATGGTGACTGGAAAGTGACCTGGGGCATGCGCCATATCAATGGTTTGACCGAGTCCTGTGCCAATGTGGCCGGTTTAGGCCTGTGTTCTGATGAGGCTTCGGTAACCAATTACCTGGGAAGTACCACCTACCATGATTTGCAGGTCATTTTCCCTGAGTGGAGTGGTATTCAGTTTGAAGCGGGTGTTAATAACATCACGGATAAAATGCCGCCCACCTGTTTTAGTTGTTCATTGAATGGTTATGATCCGTCTACCTATGATGGTGAAGGTCAATTCGCTTATATTCGGGCCATCATTGAATTTGATTAAATTAATAAAACTATTTTGAAATGAAACGGCCTCCATGAGGCCGTTTTTGTTTGCCCGACTGTTAAAATTCTGTACAATGCCTGATTTGAACGGATGTCTGTGATGTTATTGATGATCGATAACTATGATTCCTTTACCTATAATCTGGTGCAGTATTTTGGTGAGTTGGGCCAACAGGTGGTGGTGTATCGCAATGATGAGATTACCGTGGATAAGGCACTGGCGCTAAAGCCCGATTATGTGGTGATTTCGCCGGGCCCTTGTAATCCCGATAAGGCGGGTATTTCCATGGATATGATTCGCGCTTGTCAGGGTAGCATTCCATTATTGGGGGTCTGTCTTGGGCATCAGTCAATCGGTCAGATGTTTGGCGGTGAAGTGGTGCGGGCAAAAACCATTATGCACGGCAAAATCTCAAAAATACACCATCATAATATCGATGTGTTTGCCGGGCTTGAAAACCCTTTTAATGCCACCCGCTATCATTCACTGGTGGTGGCACAGGACAGTCTGCCCGATTGCCTTGAGGTGACTGCCTGGACAGAAGAAGCCAATGGTGATTTGGATGAAATCATGGGCTTTCGGCATAAAGAATATGCCATCAGTGGGGTGCAGTTTCATCCTGAAAGCATCTTAACTGAGCATGGTCACAAGATGCTTAAAAACTTCATCAATCAAAATTAACAATATTTATGTCAAAAACCGCAATACAAAACGCTTTGGACCTGTTGGGTGATGGTCAAACCATGCCCGATGGGATGGTCACCGATGTGATGAACCAGATTATGGATGGTGAAGCCACGCCGGCACAAATCGGTGGCTGGCTGATGGCGATGAAAATTCGCGGTGAAACGGCGCCCCAAATCACCGAGGCGGTGAATGTGATGCGACAACGGGCCACCCGGGTTAATTGTGACTGCACCGATATTATCGACACCTGTGGCACCGGTGGTGATGGTAAAGGCGTGTTTAATGTCTCCACCGGCACCGCTTTTATTGCCGCTGCCGCCGGTTGTCCGGTGGCTAAACACGGTAATCGGTCGGTGTCGTCAACCACCGGTTCAGCGGATGTCCTGGAAGCCGGCGGCATGTATTTGGACTTGAGTCCTGAGCAGGTGGCCACCTGTATTGAAACGCTTAATATCGGTTTTTTATTTGCACCGGCGCACCATGGGGCCACCCGCCACGCGGTGCTGCCACGTAAAGAATTGGGTGTGCGGACGCTGTTTAACTTATTGGGACCGTTAACCAACCCCGCGGGCACCAAACGCCAGGTGATTGGGATTTTTTCCAAAGACTGGATGCGTCTGGCGGCTGAGGTGATGCACAATGTCGGTTCAGAACATGTGTTGTTTGTACATTCACATGATGGTATGGATGAAATTTCATTGTCAGCACCCACGTATTTGTGTGAACTGAAAAATGGTGAAGTAAGAGAATACAGTGTTCAGCCTGAGGATTTTGGTATTGCACAACAGGATATGGCACCACTGGTGGTTAACAGCGCTTCGGAAAGTTTACGCTTAATTCGCCATGCTTTGTCCGGAGAGCCCGGACCGGCAGCAGATATTTTGGCATTGAATGCGGGCGCAGCCATTTATGTGGCTGGTCAAGTCAGCAGCATGGCAGAAGGTGTCGAACAAGCACAAGATGTATTGGCCTCCGGCAAGGCCTGGACTGTGTGGCAGCAACTGGCTGAATTAAGTCAACAAATGGAGTCTGATAATGGCTGATGTGCTTTCTGAAATCTTACGCAGTAAATCGTCTGAAGTGACGGCGTTAAAAGCGACTTTGGGTGTTAAAGAATTGGAAGATCAAATTCGGGCGTTAGCGAATGATGACAATCTTCCCGGGCGGCGCTATTTTATTCGGGCTTTGCAAGATAAAATTAAACAAGGCACACCGGCGGTGATTGCAGAAGTCAAAAAAGCCTCGCCGTCAAAGGGCGTTATTCGTGAGGACTTTAATCCTGAAGACATTGCCCAAAGTTATCAACAAGGCGGTGCCGCTTGTTTATCAGTCTTAACCGATGTGCCTTATTTTCAAGGCCATGACGATTATTTGTTGATGGCAAAAAAAGCCACCAAATTACCGGTTTTACGAAAAGACTTTATCATTGACCCCTGGCAAATCTATCAATCCAAAGCCCTTGGTGCGGATTGTGTTTTACTGATTGTGGCCTGTTTAAGCGATGTCGATTTAATGCACATGACTTTGTTGGCGCAGGATTTAGGGATGGATGTGTTGATGGAGGTGCATGACGAAAAAGAACTGTCGCGGGCCTTAAAAACACCGGCACAGTTAATCGGCATCAATAACAGAAATTTAAAGACTTTTGAAACCGACATTGCCACCAGTGAGCGCTTATTGAATCACATCGATGAGGGTCGTTTGGTGGTGAGTGAAAGCGGTATCCGCAACCATGCTGATGTTGTGCGTTTACAAGCGGCGGGTGTTCATTGCTTTTTAGTGGGTGAGTCTTTAATGCGCCAACCGCAGCCCGGTACGGCGTTGAAAGCGCTAATTAACGGTTAAATTAATCAGGTCATATAACGCGCGGTATCTTTCCAGTCGATATATCGTCACCTGCATTTCTGTGCCGGTGGTTCTTCTTTGGCAATAACCATTGGGGCTGCAGCGCCAGCGTTCAGACCCGTCCCGGGTGGTTAAATCCAATAAATACTCAAATTCAGCCGCCGCATTATTGGCCTCATGTCGATCGTAAAATAACTGGCTAATGGTTTTCAACTGATCCGGATCCTGGGTTTCAAAAACGGTTTCAAAGCGTTCATTAATGGCAGCAAAGTGGGTGAGTTTAGGTGGGCTTTTGCCGCAACTTACCATGACCACTATCAGACCCAAGATGATTAATTTTGCTTGTATATTTTGCACGATTATCCCCTGTTATACACCACACAGGCAGCCGATTAAGCCACACATGACTTAATTAATATACCACAATTTTAGTTTCTGCGCTATGGATTGAGTGGTGATGTGTGAGCGCTAAGATGTGATAAGATAAACAGCAAAAAAGACAGTACCCATGGCTGATTACCAACGCATACGCGACAATTCAAAATATTTTGTTCAGGAGCTTTTTAGGCGCTATATTCAGGACGAAGTGGCGCTGGCGGCCGGTTCTTTGGCCTACACCTCATTACTGGCGCTGGTGCCGTTGATGGCGGTGTTGGTGACTGTGTTCTCGGCCATGCCTTTGTTTGAAGATGCGTCACAAATGTTACAGGATTTTATCTTTCAAAATTTTGTGCCCACCAGTGGTGAAATTCTGCAATCGCATATTTTAGGGTTTGTGGAAAAAGTCCGCAGTTTAACGGTGACCATGTTTTTGGCGGTGTTCGTGACCTCATTATTACTCATGCAAACCATGGAAAAAGCCCTAAATCGTATTTTTGCCACCAAACCGTCCGGCCGTTTTATGAAAAAATTGTTGATGTACTGGGCGGTGCTAACCATGGGGCCGTTGCTGGTGGGTGGCGGTATCGCCATGTCATCCAGTGTTTTACAGTATTCGGCTTTTGCCGGTGCCAAGACATTTTTATTAAAAGTACTGCCGGTGCTGGCATCGAGCGTAGGATTTTTCCTGATTTACCTGGTGGTGCCCAACACCAAAATTAAATGGCGCCATGCGCTGGCCGGAGCGGTATTTGCTGCCATTTTATTTGAACTGGCCAAACTGGCATTTACCTTTTATGTGACCAAAATCCCCACCTATGAAAAAGTGTATGGGGCCCTGGCCACGGTGCCGCTGTTCTTAATTTGGTTGTATGTGTCCTGGAACATTATCCTCCTGGGTGGCACCATGACCGCCACGCTTTCCAGTTCAAAATGGCGGGTACGAACCCGTAATTACCGCACGGAACAACGTTTTGTTTTATTGTTGGCTATTTTAAGAATGTTGCGCCAGGCCCATATAAAAGGTGAGACCATGAATTATCAGGACATGGCAGATCAACTGTCTTTTGTACCGGATAATGAACTGTCCGCACAACTGGGATGGTTGGTGGATGAACACATTATTAGCCTGGACAATGAAGGGGAATACTTATTACAAAAGGATTTAAGCCGCTTGTCGGGGCGTGAATTTTACAAAAAAGGCAGTTTTAAAATCCCTTTGGAGGCGGATGCTTATTTTGCCGATTTCCAATCTTTGCTTGATGAATTCTGGCATCCCAAGGATAATCTGCTGACACAATCTATGGATTCAATTTTGGAGCAAACTGAACAATGAAATATATCGTCTGGGTCGTCATATTTTGCCTTCTAAGTGCCTGTCAATCGCAAGATAGTGACAATAATGAATCAGCACTCGCAGTTAATGATTCAAACCAAAGCGACACACAAAAAGAAACCGCTGACGGTAAATCGGCACCCCTTGATTTTCAATTGACAAATTTGTCCGGTGACATTGTGCAAGCCACTGATTATCGCGGTCAATGGTTGATTTTAAACTACTGGGCCACCTGGTGTGCACCGTGCCGGGATGAAATACCTGAGTTAGTGCGTTTTCAAAATGAGCATGACAATGTGCAAATTTTGGGGATTGCTTACGAAGACGCGCCGGTTGAAAAACTAAAAAACTTTGCCGCTGATTTTAATGTTAATTATCCATTGCTGACCATGGATATTTATGACCCGCCGGCATTTGCCGCAGAAGGTGGTTTGGGTTTGCCCACCACCATTGTGTATACACCTGAAGGCATGCGACATAAAAAGCACATGGGGCCGATTGATTACAAAGGTTTGCAGAAATTGATTGAATAAGGTTATTTCTTGTGTTGATGTAACAATCTTCAACGCTGTTATCAGTTTTATTTAAAAGCAGGATAAGTTGACTCATTCTTTGTGTCCTCTGTGCCTCTGTGGTGAAAATATTAAATGAATACCACAGAGCCACAGAGAGCACAGAGGTTTAATATTAAGTATTAAACAGTTTATTATTCTAAAAGTTTTGTAATTTTGGATTGAACTCAGTCTTGATATTTTATTGATTTTGAGCATGTTGTTGCAGGGCCCATTCGATGTGTTCTTTGACCATGTCCGAGACACTGTCGCGCTTATTGGTCAAAGCCTCAACAATGGCGGGTTCGGTTTGGGCGTTGCCCAAGGCCACGGCTAAATTGCGCTGCCAGGCTTCATAACCAATACGTCTGATGGGTGAGCCTTCGGTGTTCTTTAGGAATTCTTCTTCGCTCCAGGCAAATAATTCCAGCAGTTCAATGTCGTCTAATTGCTGGCGTGGTGAAAAATCCGCTTCTTCAGATTTTTGGGTGAATTTATTCCATGGGCACACCATTTGGCAGTCATCACAACCATAAATTCGATTGCCGATGGCTGTGCGCAAATGTTCAGGAATGGCGCCGTGGTTTTCGATGGTGAGATAAGAAATACAGCGACCGGCATCGATTTGAAACGGTGCCACAATGGCGCCGGTGGGGCAGGCGGGTATGCAAGCGGTACAACTGCCACAATGAAAATCGTGGGCTTCATCCGTTGGTAATGGTATATCGGTATAAATTTCGCCCAGGAAAAAATAGGAACCGGCTTTCGGGTTAATCACATTGCTGTGTTTACCAATCCAGCCAAGACCGGCTTTTTCGGCGATGGCTTTTTCCATCACCGGAGCTGAATCTGAAAACACCCGATACCCCAATTCACCCACTTCGTTTTCGATTTTTTGTGCCAGCTTTTTGAGTTTATTGCGCATCAGTTTATGGTAATCACGACCCAGGGCATAGCGTGAGACTGCGGCTTTTTGGGTTTCTTGGAGGGCTTGTTGATAGGGTTTTACGTCGGTGTCCATGTAATTTAAACGGGCCGAAATAATACGTACCGTACCGGGAACCAGTTGTTCCGGGTGATAGCGTTTTTCACCATGTTTGTGCATATAATCCATATCTGCATGGAAGCCTTTGGCCAGCCAGCGATTCAAATGTTCACCGGCTTCAGTTAAATCAATGTCGCTCACGCCCACTTGGGCAAAACCCAGTTCTTGCGCCCACTGGTCGATGTCGCTTTTTAATTGGCTGTAGTCCATTTGTTGTTGGGGCGTGTTCACTGGTAAAATCTTCGTTTTAATCAATTAAATAACAATGCAGCCATTGTACCGCAGTCAACAAACCAAGCCAATTGATGCCGCCGCCGCTGATTATTTACAGATTGATTCTTATCAGTTGATGCAGCGGGCGGCTTTGGCGACTTATCGTCATTTGCCGGATTGTGAAACCTTGCTGGTGGTGACCGGTCCGGGGAACAATGGCGGTGATGGTTGGGTGCTGGCTGAACTGGCACGCCAAGACCATAAAAAAGTCGTGGTCTGGGCTTTGCAAAAACCCGGCAAACTAACCGGTGATGCAGCCAAAGCCGCTGCAGATTATCAGGGTGAAGTGGTTTATTCCGCACCTTCTGAGCCTGATCAGTTCGATGTGGTGGTGGATGGCATTTTCGGCACCGGTTTGAGTCGCGCCCCAAGCGGACTTTATCAAGATGCCATCGAATATATCAACGGTTGTCAGTCCAAAGTACTGTCGGTAGATATCCCCAGCGGTTTAGCCGGAGACACCGGTGTGGCCTATACACCGACAGTCCAGGCTGATATAACCGTGGCAATATTAAACCTGATGCCCGGTCATATCACCGCCGATGGCCGGGATTATTGTGGTGAATTAATGTTGGACAGATTGGTTGTCCCTGAACGTCGTTATGCGGACATCAATCCGGCGGCTTATGTATTAAATCAAGCCATGCTTAATGCTTTAAAGCAATCCAGAAAGCATAACAGCCACAAAGGCCGTTATGGCCGGTTATTGATTGCCGGTGGCCAACATGGCATGCTTGGTGCGGTGCTACTCAGTGGGACTGCGGCACTGGTGTCTGGGGCCGGACTGGTACAGGTGATTACCACCCAAGAGCAGGCACCGTGGGTGCCTGTGCACCGACCGGAACTTATGGCATTGGGCTTTTCCGGCACTGAGCAACAATTACATTTACCGAAGGCCGATGTATTGGTGTTGGGTATGGGATTGGGCACTTCGCAATGGTCACACGCTTTGTGGCAACAATTAATGTTAGCCAATATCCCCACCGTATTAGATGCCGATGGTTTAAATCTTTTGGCTGATTCTAAAGAAAAACCGGGTTCAATCGCGGTCATCACGCCGCACCCGAAAGAAGCTGCTGGGTTATTGAATTGCACTGTTCAGGATATTCAAACAAATCGTTTGGATGCTTGTCAAAAGCTGGCTCAAAAATACAAATGTGTCGCTGTCTTAAAAGGTTCCGGCACCATCATCAGCGATGGCGAAGAAAATTTTATTTGCCCCTATGGCTCGGCTGATTTAGCCACCGCCGGCACCGGCGATGT
>CAZLAW010000050.1:0-1907 GCA_964557625.1 uncultured Marinicella sp. | reverse complement strand
TATTACCTGATTACAGACCAGATTAATTCTGCCATACAACCCTTATTGACTGATGTTGATGTGGGATTGTTGCATGTTTTTTTACAGCATTCCTCGGCTGGTTTAACCATCAACGAAAATGCTGATCCAACGGTGCGAACGGATTTTAAAGCCTTTGAGGAGCATTTGGTGCCGCGGGATTTTCCCTACCGACATACCATGGAAGGCAGTGATGATATGCCGGCACATATTAAGTCATCGTTGATGGGTTGTCAGCTGACCATACCCATCAGTCAGGGCCGGTTAAATCTGGGCACCTGGCAGGGGGTATTTTTGTGTGAGCACCGCGATCACCCGCACCAACGGCGTCTGGTTCTGACTGTGTATAAGTAAAGAATTGTTTAGAATTTATGCCGCAAGAAAACCATAACATCAATGAATTGGCTGATTTGAAGTCATTAAGTCAACAATTCTTAACTAAGCTGACCCCCGGCGATGTGGTGTTTTTAACAGGAGATTTGGGGGCCGGTAAAACCACCTTTACCCAGTTGTTATTACAGGCCGCCGGTGTGACGGAGCCGGTCAAAAGCCCCACCTATGCCTTATACAATCACTACCGGGTTGCGGATAAATCTTTTATTCATATGGATTTATACCGCCTCAGTGATCCTGAAGAACTGTACTTTATTGATATTGAGTGGATTCTCAATGGTCACCATATCGTACTGATTGAATGGCCGTCCAAAGGTGACGGTGTGTTGCCCCAGGCAGATTGGCATTTAAATTTTGATTGGTCCGGGGGCAACAGAACCTTAACAATTACATAAGCTAATCAAGCTATCTGTTTGATTTTAGTCAAAAACCACTTGAAGTTACCTGATTTTATGATTAAACTTTAGTCGATTATTGGGTGAAATCATGTTGAAGAAGTCAGTTTTACAACGGGTATTCTGCATAACGGTGTTTTTTGTGGCCTCACAGGTCGCAGCAAAAACAGCGGATATTGAAAGTGTGCGCGTCTGGAGCGGGCCGGAGCATACCCGGGCTGTTTTTGACCTCAGTGCCCAGGCCGACTATAAGTTATTTCAATTGGACAATCCACCCCGGGTGGTGATTGACGTGGAAGCCGGACGCTTAAAAAGTAATTTAGAGTTACCCAAAAACCGTGATATCAAAGGTATCCGTTACAGTGAAAATAAACAGCGGGTACGTCTGGTGTTGGATTTAAAAAAGGATATTAAACCCAAAAGTTTTCTACTCAAACCCACCGGTAAATACGGCCACCGTCTGGTGGTTGATTTAAACCACCAACAATCAGCAAAACAAAAAACGGTGGAAGAAGTTGTACCCGAAAACCGTGATGTTCTGATTGCGATTGATGCCGGCCACGGTGGTGAAGACCCCGGTGCCATTGGTGCATCAGGCACTTATGAAAAAGAAGTCACCCTTCAAATCGCCAGGGCGCTGGCGAAAAAAATTAATGCCCAAAAAGGCATGAAAGCCATGGTTATCCGGGACGGTGATTATTACATTAAATTACGTGATCGCTTTAAAAAAGCCCGTGATCACCGCGCTGATTTATTCGTCTCAATCCATGCCGATGCCTTTCACAGTTCTGCGGTCAATGGTGCCAGTGTCTATGTCTTATCTCAGCGTGGTGCCAGTTCCGAAGCCGCTAAATGGCTGGCTGATTCTGAGAATCAGGCTGACTCCATTGGCGGGGTAAAAATTGAAGACAAACGCGATATGCTGTCACAAGTGCTTTATGATTTATCTCAAAATGCCGCCATGGAAGAAAGCCACAAAGCCGGTCAGGCAGTGCATGCCGCCTTAAAAAACAAAGTTAAATTGCATGGTCGGGGGTTCGGCCAGGCGGCCTTTATTGTTTTAAAATCGCCGGATGTGCCTTCGATGTTGATAGAGACCGG
>CAZLAW010000049.1:0-13926 GCA_964557625.1 uncultured Marinicella sp. | reverse complement strand
TGCGGACTTCAGATACCTATGATGGTGAAGTTAAAAACACCATCGATCGTATGCTGTCGGTTTTGGTACCGGTTTTGGTGTTGATTCTGGCCGGTTTAATTTTTACCATTGTGTTTGCCATCTTAATGCCGATGATGAACATGAGTGAATTAGTAGGATAATGTGAGAAATGATTATGAACAACAAGAGAAGACAACAGGGCTTTAGTTTAATTGAGGTTTTGGTGGTGATGACCATCCTGGCCGTCATTTTTGGTTTGGTGGTGCGTAATGTCACCGGCGGACAGGACAAAGCTAAATATAAACAGGCCCAATTAGAAGTGCAAAAGCTGACTGCGGCGGTGCAGGAGTTTTATTTAGACACCGGGAATTTACCCAATAGTTTAGACCAACTGGTGAATGACAGTGGTGACTCCATGTGGATGGGACCTTATGTCAAAGAGAAAGAACTCACCGATCCCTGGGGTGAAGCTTATCAGTTTTCTGCACGCAGCCAACATGGCCAAAGCTTTGACATTTATTCCTACGGGAGTGATAAAGCGCCCGGCGGGGATAAACTGGCTTCTGATATCGGTAACTGGCAGTAGCTATTAAGTTTTCGATGGCGTCAAAACAGCGTGGTTTTACCTTAATCGAAATTCTGGTGGTCATGGTGATGCTGGCCGTTATTGCCGGTGCGGTGGCTTATAACATGTCAGGCTCTTTAGAAGCGGCTAAAATACGCAATGCTTCAAAAGACCTGGTCAGTGCGTTGCGACAAACCCGGTCCCAAGCAGTGGTTAAACATGAAGAACAGCAACTGGTGATTGATGTTGAACAAAAAAACTACCGTTTTCCCGGCAAGGAAGAGCCGGTGGTTTTGCCCGCAGGCATGGAGATTAAAGTCTATGCCGCCGCTTCTGAAGTGCCCACGGATAAACAAGCCGGTTTTCGTTTTTTTTCGGACGGCAGTTCCACCGGTGGTCGCATTACCTTGATTTATGGTGAGCGTTTCTGGCGCATCAATGTGGCATGGCTCACCGGTGAAATCAGATTATTCAGTGACCGTGAAATTGATGATGCCTAAGCGTACACAGCAACAGGGTTTTACTCTGGTTGAAATCATTGCCGCTTTTACCATTTTGGCCATGACTTTTATGGTGGTGCTGGAAATCCTGAGTAATTCAAGTGCCAACACCATCAAGTCTTCAGAACGCACCGAAATTGCGCTGGAAGCCGCCAGTAAAATGGCCGAAATTGGCGTCACCATTCCGATTGAAGAAGGGGGTGCGTCCGGCGAATTTGACAATGGCCATCGTTGGGACATCGTTATGACGCCTTTTGACATTAGCTACGAGGGTGATACGGTGATGGATTTTGCACCCATTGAGTTATATCGCATTACCTTAACCATCCGGTGGGATTACGGTGATTTTGAGGAGCGAGTCGCAGAATTTACCACTTTACGGGCATTAGCGGCCAATTACGGAGAAGGGGTGTGATGAAGAAGCAAGCCGGTTTTACCTTATTGGAAGTGATTGTGGTGTTTACCCTATTGGCCATGATTATGGCGATGATATTTTCCGGTATTGATTCCGGCCGACGCATGGTGGCTAAGGGAGAGGCCAAAATCACCGCAATTAATGAAATCAGAGTGGTGCAAAATATTCTTCGGCATCAGATCAGCCGTGCCATGCCAATTGCCGTGGATATGACTGATGAAGGTGAAATGATTAAGTTTATCGGTGAGCCCCGGCGCATGACATTTGTGTCACAAATGCCCGGATATCTCGGCAGCGGGGGGCCGCATATTCAACAGTTGGAGTTGGTTGATGATCGAAACGGCTTGGTGCTTTTGTACCGACATGGCCTGGTCTCTAATTATGATGATGAAGATGAATATTCACCCTTTGAAGAGGCGGAGCCTATGGTTTTATTGGAGAATATTGCCGATGGCGGTTTTGAGTACATTGAGCTTGATGAAGAACGGGAGCCGACTGATTGGTTAACTGAAATGGAACAGGGAATGGATTTGCCGCTCATGGTGCGGATGGATTTGACCATGAATGACCAGGCCAAACAAGCCTGGCCGGCATTGCAGGTGGCATTGCAAATTGATGGCGGTCGATTCAGTGCCAGACGGCCTTCGATGCTGGGTAGATTTCGAGAATTGCAGTCAGGAGAAAGACAATAGCCATGCCTCATTGTGCAACTTACAGCAAACAAAAAGGCATTGCACTGGTGCTGGTACTCTGGGTGGCTTTATTAATGACTGTCATTGCCGGTGGTTTTGCCTTATCGGCACGCACCGAAAGTGTTCAGTCGAGAATTTTATTTAATCAGCTCCAGGCAGAGTTTTTAGCCGAAGCCGGTTTAAATCGTGCGGTGTTTGAATTGCGAAACCCGGATCCGGAAACACGCTGGATTGCCGATGGTCGCCCTTATGAGTTCACCCTTAATGAAGCCAAAATCAGCGTTCAAATCACCGACGAGTCTGGTAAAATCGACCTCAATTTAGCCAATGAGGAACTTCTTGTTGGTTTATTTGCCTCAGTGGGGGTGGACTTCGATGAGGCGTTGGCGCTGAGTGATAAAATTCAGGATTGGCGCGATCCGGATGAAGAGGTTCGACTGGCCGGCGCCGAAGATGCCGATTATTTTGCCGCCGGTTATGCGCATGGTGCCAAAGATGCACCCTTTGATACGGTGCCCGAATTATTGCAGGTCATGGGGATGACTTATGATTTGTACCAAAAGATTGAACCGGCCATTACCGTCTATTCGGGTCGAGGAAACCTTAATCTGGCTTTTGCGCCGAAAGAGGCCTTGATGGCACTGGATGGTATTAATGCCCAAATGGCTGAAGATTATATCAATCAACGTCATGAAATTTTTGATATGGGCTCATCATTGCCGGTTTTGATTGAGGGTCAAACGGGCAGTTTACGCAGTGGCAGCACCACTTTTAGTATTGTGGTTAAGGCCACATTACCCAATAAGCAATGGGCTGAATTAGACAGCACCATCCGATTGGGCGGAAACGTCAGAGGCCGACCGTTTCAAATTATACGTTGGAGAGACAATAAGAACAAATGACTGCTTTACTGGACAGCATAACAAACCCGATAAGTCAGTGGTATCGTGACTCAAGTATCCGTGCTTTTATACAGTGGTGGGTTGGAGAGTTAAAGCAGTTGGTGCCTGAAGATTATCGCAAAAATATTTTCCCAGAAGCGCGGGCTGTTTACATAAATCAGGGTGACCGGGAAACGCCCATGCTATGGCGTTATCAGAACAATACATTTTCGCCTTTGCCCGGTGATGAAGATTTTCAAAATGATGAATGGTGGCATCGGATTAACCACTATATTGCCGACAGCGATGTGGATGTCAGCACCACGTATTTACTGGCCAATCAGCATGCCATCGTCCGTAATGTGACCTTGCCCCAAGCGGCCATTGGCGAAATCGATTCTGTGTTACAGTTCGAACTGGATAAATATGTGCCGTTCCAGGCAGATGAAGCGGTGTTTGCCTGGCGACAGGGACCGGTGGATGACGGCAGTGAAAAAGTCTTGATATTGCTGGCTGTGATTAAAAAGGATATTCTGGACAATATTCTGCAGGCGATTAACAGCAAAGGGGTTAAATTGTCTGCCATTGATATCAATATGGGTGATGATGAAGCACCTGAACCATTGGGTGTGAATTTATTGCCAGCGGCTTTACGCAAAAAAAAGGACTGGTCGAAATGGAAGCTCTATGGTGGTTTGGTACTCGGATGTGTCCTGTTACTGGCTCTGGTGATGTATAACTCCCTGGACAATAAACGGGCCAAAATTGAGTCTTTGAATGAGCAGGTTGAATTGCTCCGAAAAGATGCCCGGCGAGCCAAATTGTTAGAGAACCAACTTAACCAAACAATCGCCGCCGCCAATTTTCTGGGTAATCTGAAACAGCAAATACCGAGTCGTGTCCTGATGATTCATGAATTAAATCAAAAAATACCGCAAAATACCTATTTGAGTCGCATCATTATTGATAACGAACGCATGGAAATTGTCGGTCAATCGGATAATGCCAACGCTTTGGTACCGATATTGAATGAATCCGAAACCTGGTATGAGCCAAAAATTGTGGGCAATGTTCGACCGGACCCGAGAAGCGGCAAGGAACAATTTACCATCAAAGCAGAATTGCAACCCAAAAACACAACAGAGGTTGACAATGACGCTTGATCAAAATGCCGGACGCTGGCTGGCTTTGGCAACTCTATTACTGGTTTTGGTGATTGTTTACTTTTTATTTTTTCACTGGTTTTTTGTGGAACATGCGACCCTGAATGAGGAGATTGACAGTCTGAATGAATCGCGCCAAAAATACATCAACGAAGCCGCTAAAACGCCCTTGTTGCAAGAAAAAATTCAACAAGTTAAACAGGCCGTCGGTGACAATGATGAGTTTTTAAAAGCCGATTCTGAAAATTTGGGTAATGCAGAAATTACCGCCATCTTGAAGAATATCATCACTGAACAATCACCGGATAACAGCGCTTGTCAATCCATCAGTCAATCGCCCACCCAGGATCGGGATCCGCAACAGTTTGAAAAAATCATACTTCGGGTTAGAATGCGCTGCCAGTTTGGTGTCTTTATGCATGTGTTGCAGCAAATCGAAGAACACAAACCGAGTTTGTTTATCGATGACTTGCGCATTGAATCACGCAACGTGCAACGTTACCGTCGGGGTCAGGAACCCACGGCAGAAGAAAATTTAGAAATACGCTTTATCTTGTATGCTTACATGAAAAAGCTGGTGGAGACGCGTGATGAAGACTAATGTGGTCGTTAATACGCTGATTGCAATCATTGGCTTGTTGCTGATTGTTGCCGCACTGCAGTTTGTCGGCTGGGGCCGGGGCATACATGACATTGAACCGGCTGATTTTGATGAAAACCGCATTGAACAACTGGTGACGGCCAAAGATGATTTGGCAGCGCCTGATATAAAACCGGAAGTGATTGACAGGGTTACGCAAACACCCTTGTTTCGGGAAGATCGCCAGCCTTTTGTTCCGCCTCAGGTGGTTGACAAAGAGTCTGAAAATGAGCCGGTAATCGAACAAGTGGAGCCGCTCAAAGCTCAGGTGACCAGTATTATTATCACCAACAATGCCAGTTACGTGATGGTTCAAGATCAGGTCAGTAACGAGCGTTTGACCTTAAAAGAAGGGATGCCGTTGGAAGGCGCCCAGGGCATGTGGGTGGTGGACCGGATTGATAAACGTAAAGTCACCTTTACCGCTGAAGGTCAGGAGCCGGTTGAATTGGAACTTGAGGTCTTCAGTGGTGCCTTAAATAAAGGTGGTCGCAATCAGAACCAAAACAGAAGACAGCAAGCGGCCCGTTCAAATCAACCACAAAATAATGACAACAAAAAATTAACGCCCGAGCAATTGCGCCAGAAAAAGGCCGAAGAAATTCGCCAGAAAATTGCCGAACGACGCGCTGAAATGAGAGCCAAAGCAGCCCAAGGAAATAAACAATGAGATTAAAACCTATACTGAAAACAGCTTTAATAATTACCCTGGTTTACCTCGGTGGTTGTGCCACCCGGCCAAAAGATTTAAGCGGTGAATTAGAGCAACCCAATTACCTCAAAGGCATGGACTCCACAGCCTATTCCGGTGAGGTGTTTAAAGACAGTGATGATGTTACACCTGAAACGTCCGGTAACGAAATGTACCCGGGTACCGGTGAGTTCATTAACTACGATGCCGCCAAACCCGGCAGGCCGACGGTCAGTGATAAAGGCGAAATTACCTTTAATTTTGAAGGCGAGTCGTTACAGGCGGTGGTGCATTTTATTTTGGGTGAAATCCTCAAAGAAAACTATGTTATAGCGCCGGGTGTCAACGGCAAAGTCACTTTTGCCACCGCTCGTCCGGTGAGTCGCAAGCAGATTCTGCCGATATTGGAAATGATGCTCAGTTGGAATAACGCCGCTTTGGTGCGCAATGATGACCGCTATCACGTGTTACCGCAAAAACAAGCCATCAAAGGCTTGCTGACGCCACAATTGGAGCAAGCCATCAGCAATCAGGGCTATCAGGTGATGGCGGTGCCGCTGGACTATATTGCGCCGACTGAAATGGAGAAAATTCTCGAACCCTATGCCCAGGAAGGGGCCATTGTGAAAGCCGACAATGCCCGTAACATGCTGTTTTTGGCCGGCAATTACGCCGAACTGAACAATTACCTGAAAACCATCAAGATTTTTGATGTGGATTGGCTGGCCGGCATGTCCACCGGTATTTTTTACTTAGAACGGGTGGATGCCGCCGATATCATCGTTGAGTTAGAAGCCCTGTTTGGCGAAGGGGCTGAAAACCCCTTAGCCGGTATGTTTCGTTTTCTGCCCCTTGAGCGACTGAATGCGGTGATGGTGATTACCCCGCAGGAAGACTATTTAAGCAAAGCGGAAAAATGGGTTAAACGCTTAGACCGCGCCGATGCCGATGGTGCGTCTAACCTCTACGTTTACAGCGTCAAAAACATCAAAGCCGACGACCTGGCGGGCTATCTGAACGATGTGTTTGGCGGTGGCGGCGGTCGCAGTACGTCACGCAAGGCTTCCGGTGGCTCGGTGACCCCCGGCCAGGAAGGCCGTGAAGTGTCTTCGTCGGGCGCCGCCAACACCCGAACCACCGCCCGCCGCAGCAGTTCAGGCGGTGGGGATAATGATATCCATATTTCGGCGATTGAAGACTCCAACCAATTGTTAATTAAGGCCGGCGTCAGTGATTATGAAAAAATATTATCAGCCATTAAGCGTCTGGACATTGAGCCTTTGCAGGTTTTGGTTGAGTTGAAAATCATAGAGGTCAGTTTAGATGATCAGATTTCTCATGGTATGCAATTGTTTTTTGGTGAGGAGGCCAACACCGGTCCGGTGGGTGGTCCTGAGAATAAATCCTTGCCCTATGATTTTAGAACCATAGGTTCAACCCTCAATTCCGGGGGGGCGTATTATCGCTTTGTTGGCACCAGTGCTGAGGCAATTTTGGATATGCAGGAATCATCGGGGCGTGTATCTTTACTGTCCTCACCTTCGATGTTGGTATTGAACAATAAAAATGCCACCATTAATGTCGGTGACCAGATTCCCATTACCAATGTGGGCAGTTTAGGCAACACCGGAAACACCACAGGCACCATAACCAACACCCGTTATATCCAGACCGGTGTCCAGGTGGATATTACCCCACGGGTGAATCCGGGTGGATTAGTTTATATGGAAATTAACCAAGATGTGAGCGCACCCGGTACGCCAAACTCAGAAGGTGGTCAGCCGCCGATATCTACCCGCGCCCTAACTACAGAAATTGCCGTGCAAAGCGGAAACACAATTGTTATGGGTGGTTTAATTCAGGACAATGATATTTATAACCGGTCTGGTGTGCCGTTGTTAAGTCGCATACCACTGCTTGGTAATTTATTTGGATCTAAGAGCAATACCAGTAAACGCACTGAATTAATGTTGCTGATCACCCCCACAGTCATTGAAAACCCCGAACAAGCGCGACGCGTTACCGAAGAATACGCAAAACAATTTAAAGGCTTGCAGCCGATTAAGCCCATGACCACCACTGCGACCCGTGGCAAGTATGGTACTGAAAACAATCAATCTGAAAAACAACAAGAAACCAACCAAGATACCCAAGGAGATCAACCATGAAGAACATCATGTTATTAACCGTTTTAATTATTTTTATGTCAGGTTGTGCCGAAACTGTGGATGACATTGATGATAAAGCCATTGCCCGCTGGAACGCTTTAATCGACAATAACTATGAAGAATCGTACCAATACATTGCACCCTCTTACCGTGAACTGGAAGATTTCATGACCTATCAAATGCGCATTCAAAAAGCCCAGCTGAATATTCAATGGAATGAAGTGGAATTTCTGGGTAAAGAATGCACTGAAGACACTTGTGAGGTAAAAATTAAGATGAATTACACCTATAAATTCTCCCGACGTGCCTTTGGTGAGGCAACGGCAGATACAATCATTGAAGAAAATTGGATAAAAGATGGCGGCAAATGGTATTACCTACCGAAAAAGAATACAGAGCTCTAACACATCAATATTAAATGCCGCCAAGGACGGCGGTGTTAGAGTCGAGACTGAATCAGGGATCGCGATACCTTTTTAACATAGAAATTCGCATCAAATTTAATGAAACTCCTCCATGCACGGCCTCAACAGCAACCGTTTAACGCTTCAAATCTTTAAGATAAGTCACAATAACCACTTTGCCCGGCCATGGTTTAGTCGGATTGACACAACGTTTTTAGGTATTAGCAATAAGCTTTTGAAACAATTAACACATCAAATGCACCACGAGCAAATTTAATATTGCATTACCTGTGTAAATTGTTACAATAATCAGTGCTTTTGTGCAAAGTAACGGGAAGTAACGAATCCTGTTGTGCGAATCAGTGATTATTTTTTTTAAATTAGTCCTTGTGAAAGGGCTGTACTTATAATATGATTTGCCATGCTATCTTGTATAGCTTCGTTCATATGAGCGGGGATATTAATAAATAGCCCTGATTTTAATTATAATTTTGGAGTTAGAAATGAAGAAAAACAAACTAACTACTGCCGTTATCGCTGGTTTAGCAGGTGTTGCCGGTGTTGCCTCTGTAGGTAATGCTGTACACGTTAACCCAGAAGGTACCGGTCAAGTATTGATTTATCCTTACTACAGCTTACACAATGGTTTAAACACCTCGTACTCTGTGGTTAACACAACTGAAGCTGTTAAAGCGATTAAAGTCCGTTTCTTGGAAGGTCAAAACTCTCGTGAGGTGCTTGACTTTAACGTGTACTTATCACCTTACGACGTTTGGACCGGTGTTATTGGTCCTTGGACTTCTGGTATTTCTGGCCACGTTGGTGAAGACAGTGGTGCTCACGCGTCTTCAGACAATTCATGCGCGCCGCGTTTGAACAAGACTTTGCAAGAGTTCTTGCCTTATGAAATTGACAAAGATGCCCCTAACAACAACTTAGTTCGTGCTCGTGAAGGTCACTTTGAAGTTCTGGAAATGGGTGAAGTAACTGGTGCACACGCTGGAGCAGCCACTCACGTTGGCGGTGTTCCTGCGAACTGTCAGTTCCTAACTGATTCATGGAACGGCGGTGCCTGGGCTGGTAACCCTAACACAGATATGGCCCCTGCAACCGGTGGTTTATTCGGTGCGGCTTCAATTATTAATGTTGAAGAAGGTTTTAATGTGAGTTATGACGCGGTTGCGTTGCAAGATTTCTGGCCTGCCGAGTCTTACAACCACACCAACCCGGGTTCATTGTCACCTAACATTGCTGACGGTGACACCAACAGTGTTGTATTCAACGAAGGTGTTGCTTTATCAAGCTCTTGGTTGTCTGGTGCACAAGCGGTTTCTGCTGTGTTTATGCGTGACGAAGTGTACAACGAGTACAATTTCGAAGCCAATGTGAATGGTATGTCACAGTGGGTGATTACATTCCCCACTAAGTTCTTCCATGTTAATGGCGCAACCATTCCTCCATTCACCAGTTTGTGGGATGGTTTTGAGGCTTGTGAGACATTCACCATCGATGTGTATGACCGTGAAGAGCAGTTCGACACCACGCAAGGCGGTATCTCACCACCTCCTCCAGGTGGCTCAGACCCAACCTTGTGTTATGAAGCGAACACCATTGAGTTCCGTGCTCCCGGCGCTGCCGTTGGCTCTGCGAACTTACTGGGTGCTAACAACCTGACTTCAGTCGAAGGCGTTAGCGGCGGTACTGAAAACGGTTGGGCTCAAGTTAACTTTAAAAACGCAGCCAATGTCATGGTTCCAGTTATCGGCACACCTTATGCTGGTTTACCGGTTGCCGGCTTTATGGTACAGCGTTTTACAAACACCAATGCGCAGCCAGGTGTTCTGGCCCAGTATGGTGGCTTGTTTAACCACAAAGGTCGTGTTAACTCTGCGGTTCAAGAACCATAATTCATATTTTAGAATATGATTTAAAGGCAGGTATTTATACCTGCCTTTTTTTGTGCATAATTGAAAAAAATGACAATAAACAGTTATATTTACTACTCGTGGTGCATTTAGGACGAATAAAAACAAATACTGTCATATCGACCGAGCGGAGCGAGTGGAGATATCTCCCAATGGTAGCAATTTGTCGCAAAATTGAGGAGATTCCTCCATGCGCTACGCTTAGTCGGAATGACATACCGTTTTTTTGGAGGCAAAACCATCTTAATTTTCCAAAAATCATTCCAAATGCACCACGGGTATTTACTGATGGTTTTTATTTAAGCCTTTAAACTGAATAAATATATAAAAAATTAACATTATTTTGGCTATAATGTGGGGTACTGCGAAAATGAGATCTCTTATGCGAAAAATTACACCCTTAGCCTTAACTTTTATATCACTCTTAATTTTATCTTTTGGCGCCCAGTCACAAAACAAAAAACTGGTATTCAGTAACGGCCAACAAACAGATATTCAAGGTAATGCCACCATCGATATTAACACCGGTGATATTACTGTTCAGCCGGTGGGCAATAAACTGATTGTCGATGAACCGGCCAATCAAAAAGCCATAATTGGCTTTTATCCCAGTGAATACGCGATTAAGCCCAATGATACGATTGATGTCAATTGGGCGGTGGCGTTCACCGATGGCAGCAATTGCACGGCTTCTGTTACCCAGGGCGCCGCTTTGTGGTCAGGCAATAAAAATGCCGGCCCCGGTGTCTATGTTCAACCGAATGTTACGGTGACACAGTTGCCGGCGACTTTACGTCTGACCTGTACGGATTATAATGGTGGCAGTAGCTTCCAGGAATTTGAATTGGTGGAAGACAACTCCGGCGGTACCACACCCACCAATCCCGTTATCAATACGTTCCAATTATCTGCCTATCCGGGTGCGAATCCCACCATACCGAATGATGGCAACTATAATATTCAATGGAATGTGAGTAATTTAACCGGTAGCTGTACGGCCACTTCGACCGCGCTTAATCATGGGGGATGGACCGGTACAATTACCAATGCGGTTGGAAGTAGAAATATTACGATTGAAGGGGAGCCGGTGTTACGTTTAACTTGCAGTAATGGCGGAGCCCAAGTTCAAAGTACAATCACAGTTTCTAATTCAAACAGTGGTGGTGGCGGCAACCCACCCGCAAACTGTTCACAAGTGGATATCTGGAATCCGCCGGGTTTAACTGCCACCACATGGGATTATACCGACCCTTACCAAGGTGGGTTAACGATTCCGAGGGCAACGCCAGGTCAAAACGGCTTTGGGGCACCTTTTTATCACCCTGATAATACCACCAGACAAATGATTAACCACATCAATCCTGAACAACGCTTTATTACCATTGAAAATATGCAGGTGCCTAATCAGGATTTGGATATTAAATTCTCTTTCACTGGTTCACCTGGATGGGGTGAGCAGGGGCCAACCACGTTTTCAGTCAGTGAGTGTCCCGGAAACTTTAATCCGTCAACGGCACGTTGCGTGGGTCAAATTTTCGCAAACAATGTTTTGTTATCAACCCGTAATGCTGTTGCCAATTCCTATTGGGGGAACCAGCCAAGCTTTTGTCATCTGGAAAAAGGTAAAAACTATTACATTAACTTTGTGTTTTCACAGCCTTATGACGGTACCAACTTTAATAATCAGTTAGAAGGTCCGGGTGAAGAGTGTAATTCAGCCGTCAGTAATGGTTGTGCCATATTCTGGGGTGAAAAAGCCTGGGATCCCGGTTTTTAATATGAAATTAGTTGGTCTTTTACTGTTGCTGCTCGGTCAAGGCGATGTCTTGATCGAGCAGCATGGTGCACAGGTTCCGGTGGGTGATGTGGACAGTTATATCCATGATTTACCAGGGCATGTCAGAAAAAGCATTTCCTATGATAAATATCAATTAGAAAAAGATATTTTAGGTATGCTTAATATGAACATTATTTATCAATACCTGAAAGATTCAGATTTAATTGCTGACCCCTATTTCCAGGCTGTCATAGAAGACACTCAAAACCAAGATACAGAACTGGATGATGAGTTTTTAAAACGCATGGGCTTAACAGCCGATGAATTTAAACAATCGTACCAGCATTATTTAACCAAAAAGGCTTTATACCGGGCTTTAAAGGACTATATTTTGCAGGATATTGATCAAAAACAAGCCGAAAAATTGGCTTATGATCGCTACCGGACTGCCAAGTCCGAGTACCTCAAACCGGAACAACGGGATTTGGCGATGATACAGCTTTCACAGGATAATTTCAGCCAGCAAGATGTGTTGTCATTGGTTAAAGAACTGATGGCGGATGATACAGTGGCCGCTTTTTCTGCAAAAGCCGAAGAAGTCTCTGAAGACAGTACTGCCCAAATGAATTCAGGTCATTTGGGTCTATTCAAACAATCGGGTTTTCGTTACCCTTTTGCTAAAGAGGTTTTCAGTGCGGACAGTGGCCTGGTACCGGCGGTATTTGAGAAAGATAATCACTGGTATATCGTTCGCGTCAATAAAATTATACCTGCTGAACCCATTCCCTTTGAAGCGGTCAAGGACAAGATGGTGACAGAGATTATGAACCAAAGTATGCGACGCCGTTTTCAAAGTGTTATCAGTGAATATGCCCAGCATGAGGTCGAAGTTAACAAGGATTTAGTGGATGATATCTTCTCTCGCTATGAGGTGTTTCAATAACACCTGAGTTATGTTCAGTTATTTTTTGCGTAAAGAGATAACTGATCGTTATCTGGGGAGTTCTTCGGCGCTGTTATGGGTTGTGGTACAACCCGTCGCGTCTCTATTTGTTTATTATTTGGTGTTTGGGTTTATCTTTAAAGCCCGGGTACCGGATTTGCCCCAGGACATGTTCATTACCTATCTGGCTGTCGGTTTGTGGCCGTGGATGGCTTTTTCAGAAGCGGTTTTAGGCAGTTTAATGACCATCTTAAATCGCAAGGATCTTCTGGGTAAGGTCAAAATCGATTTGCGTCAGGTGCTGTTAGCCGGTGTTTCGGGGCATTTTATTTTGCATGGCATCGGCTTTATCGCCATTTTATTGATGCTGATGGCGATCGGCCGTTTGAATCCGCAATGGTCATTATTCCTTCTTATACTCCCCTACATTTCTTTGTTTTTATTTGCGGTGGCGTTGGCTTTTTTGTTTTCGGCGTTACAGGTGTTTTACCGTGACTTAAAACAAATTGTCACTGCTTTTATGCCACTGTGGTTTTTTACCACACCGATCATATATTCGTGGAGTTTGGTGCCGGAATTTGGGCAAAATATTTTGTTTTATAATCCTTTGTTGCCCATTATTAATTTTATTCATGCGGTGAGTTTAGGTGTTTATGAGCCTGATTATATGGCGTTGCTTGTTGTCACACTGGGCATCGGTGTATTGATGATAATAACCCATATGTTTTTTCAAAAACTGGCTCCTCGGTTTGATGACTTTGTGTAATGACGCTGATTGAAATCCACAACCTCAATAAATTCTACCCGCACATCAGCACCAATAAGCAGCGGGTTAAAAGCATGTGGCAGATTTTAAAAAACAAATCGGTGACATCCGGCAGCCATGTGCTTCAGGACATTAATTTAACGGTTCGTCAGGGTGAGTCACTGGCCATTGTGGGTCGCAATGGTGCCGGTAAAAGTACTTTGTTAAAAATTATAGCCGGTGTCATTCAGCCCAGTTCGGGTCAATTGACAGTCAATGGAACAATTGGTGCACTTTTAGAACTGGGTTCGGGATTTGATCCTGAGTACACCGGTATTGATAACCTGAAAATGTCTGCAGCCTTAGCCGGGATTCGTGGTCAGCAGGCCAAGGATAAAATTAAACGCATGATTGATT
>CAZLAW010000048.1:0-13975 GCA_964557625.1 uncultured Marinicella sp. | reverse complement strand
CTGTGATAGTCAGGCACATCGTATCCGGCTTGCTGCAGCTCTTTAATAGCGGCATTTAACTGCGGGATTGAGGCCGAAATATTGGGTAATTTAATGATATTGGCTTCGGGCGTTTTCGCCAATTCGCCCAATTCAGCCAGGGCATCATTGTGCTTCTGCTCATCGGTTAAGCGGTCAGGAAACTGCGCCAGGATGCGCGCCGCCAAAGAAATGTCCTGGGTGGTAAAAGGCACCCCGGCCTGGGCACCAAAGCTTTGCACAATCGGCAACAAAGAATAGGTGGCTAACGCGGGGGCTTCATCGGTCATGGTATAAACAATGGTCGGCTCAGTCATAACAGCTCCTTATAAATGGGAAAGACTTAATTAACGGTCAAATAAGGGCCGGTATTATAGCAAAGAAGCAACTTGGCGACAGCATGAATCCGGGCAATTCATACTGACAATTAGTCACTCTAATGATTTTGTGCCGTCAACCCACTAAAGCTCAAAACCATCTGCAAAAATAAGATCTGGTAGTCCGTTCGGGCCATTAATCTGGATTTGAAAACCATCAGTCGTCACTGCCAACACTGACACTTGATAACCATCACGACCATCATAAAAAGTCTCTCCCACTTTCCACATGACGCCTTCAGTATCGGCATAATCAGCCGGTGGATTATCACCATCAACCACCCAGGCTGGTTCATTTCTGCTCCAATCGACATGATGAATAATGACCGCATTGCCCGGCAAATTGGATTCATAGTTTCCAACTTTTTTGCGCACTTCGACGAAATAATTTGTGCCATCATTTAAGGGTATACGGATAAATCTCGGGTATGGACTAGTGGCCTTTGCGGTGTATTCCAGCGTTACAATTTGGTGACTACTCGGATTGGCAATATAACCCACTGTATCCGTTACCCAGCCTAAATTATACTTGTATGACATATTAATGTGCTTTCCGAGAAGACCATAAACCGGGTCATTGACACTGTAGCCACCGGAACTGCTCATCACGTCCCAGGGACTGTCATAGGGGTTATTGTCACCATCAGAGTTATTGGCATGAGGCAAACCAAAACCATGACCCATTTCATGGGCAATGGTGCCTTGTTTGTGAATGGCCCAGGGCGGATTCCATGTGACCCGCCACAACTTACTTATTCCATCCAATGTCTCATAACGCCCACCACCCCAGGCACAGCAGCCAAAAGTGTCATTAAACATCATATTGATGCCTTCATAAGCCTGACCAAAACCGTTATCGCTAAAATCAACCAGTGCATCAACAGCTGCGATACAATCATCGAACATCTGACTCAGGTCAGGATCATTATTGGCATCCAAATACTCATCCCTGTTTTTGGGCAAGGTCACCCAGTCAAAGGCGTTCGACCCCACCACATTGATTTGATTATAAGACACTTCACGCCAATAATGGTCTAAACCGGCCGGCAGGTTGGCGTACATATTCTGAAAATAATTGAGTGGCTCAGTCTCATTCGGGCGATCCTTAAACTTACACAACACCGATACCCAGGGTTTGGTACCGAGTATAACAGCGCTGGGATTCACATCGGTTCGGCTGAAAATTGATTCAATGGATAAGACTGACATTACATTCTGAGCTGAGTCAGATTGTTTATTTTTATCAAAAACCACCCGCACAGGTAGATTTAACAGAGAACGTATTGACTGCTGCGAAAGGTTGGTTTGAGATATATCAAGCCGCCATGACTGATCGTTCGAATTGAGGTAATAATTTATGCGAACATCTTGGGTGTCGGCCTGGGGATCACCATAGACCTGAGTTAAAATCCCTTCTAAGTGTTGTGAAAATACGGAAGGGGCCATCAATAACAAGGCGGTTAATATAATTGATTTCATTTTTTGACTGAAGGACACGAAAGTCTTCACTTTAGTTTAACACCGGTCGGTTATTTTTGTAACAACTTCACATTTTTAGGCTTTTGAACCATTTTGAGTGTGAGAAATGAGTTTTTTGAAGGTGTTATACCAAAAATAAATTAATGCATTGGCACGATGTGACAATTTTTGTAAGCTTTCGGCATAAATCGATTTGCCGTGCTCTAACTGTATGGCGTGGACATTGTTTTCAGGTTGGCCGTAATGACGGGTGATGTAACCACCTTTAAAACGATCATTGATTACCCAGGAATAATGGTCTTGTCGTGATAAGGCATCGGTGATGATGTTGGCATATCTGGCATCACAACTTTTTCCAGCAAAAGTGCCGACATTGATATTCGGTAAAGTGCCCTCAAAAAAACGGGGCACCACATCATCAATGCTGTGGGCATCAATTAATAGACAAAACCCAAATCGGTCTTTGGCCCGGTCAATTAATCGCGCCAGTTCATGATGATAAGGCTGCCAGTAATTTTCAATGCGCTGCTTAACTTCTTCATCATCGGGTTCTTGACCCGGACGGTATAAAGGCCGTTCATCAAAACCGGTGAGGGGACAAACACCGGTTTCCGACTGCCCCGGATATAAAGCGTCTCCACCGGCTGGTCGGTTTAAATCCACCACATAGCGGCTGTATTCGGCTTTAATCCGGGCGTGCGGCAAATCGTCAAAATTAAAGATTTCAGCAATTAAATGGTCACGATCGGGACAGTCGGCGGCATAAGGTTGTAACCGCTCAATCATTCCCGGTGCCATGTTGGCACCATCATGGGGCACACTGATGACCAATGGTGAGGATTCACCAACTTCGCTTAACGTAAAGACGGACACAGCGGCTCCAGATAACGGTTTAATTCACCACCCAGCACCAGGGATTGCATGGCTTCGATGTCCGGCGCCATTAAACGGTCTTTATCTAAAAACGGCACATTCCGCCGCACCCGTTGATAAACCCGGTACAAGGCATCGGAGGTGCGTAAATCATCATGAAAATCAATACTCTGACAAGCCGCCATCATCTCAATACCGACAATGGTGGCGCTGTTGACCGCGATGTCACCCAGTTTTCGGGCGGCAAAGGTCGCCATCGAGACATGGTCTTCCTGATTGGCAGAAGTCGGAATGGTGTCCACACTGGCCGGATGGGCGTAGGTTTTATTTTCAGAAGCCAATGAGGCCGCGGTGACATGGGCAATCATAAAACCTGAATTGACCCCCGAATCCGGCACCAAAAAAGCCGGTAAGCGACTTAATGTCGGATCAATCAGCATCGCCAGACGCCGCTCGGACATATTCGCCATATCAGAGATGGCGATTGCCAGATAATCTGCTGCCAGACCCACCGGTTCGGCATGAAAATTACCACCGGATAACACCTCGCCCTGCTCGGCAAACACCAGCGGGTTGTCGGTGGCGGCATTGGCTTCAATCAGTAACTTGTCAGCGACAAAATCAAAGGTGTCTAATACCGCGCCCATGACCTGTGGCTGACAGCGTAAACAATAGGGGTCCTGTACCCGGTCGCAGTCTTTATGTGAGACCACAATTTCACTGTTTTTCAATAAGTCACGAATACTTCGGGCCACAGTAATTTGGCCTTTTTGGCGACGGGCCTGATGAATGCGCGCATCAAAAGGTGACAGTGAGCCTTTGGCGGCATCAATAGACAGCGCACCGGCCAGAATCGCGCCGTGAAAAACATTCTCAGCCTGAAACAAGCCTTTTAAGGCCAGACCGGCAGACACCTGGGTGCCGTTCAGTAACGCCAGCCCTTCTTTTGGCCCGAGTTTAATCGGTGTTAATTCAAGCGTATTAAAGACGTCCATCACCGGCTTGATTTCACCCTGATAACTGACCTGACCGAGGCCAATCATGGCACTGCTTAAATGTGCCAACGGCGCTAAATCACCGGAGGCACCCACCGAGCCTTTTTCCGGAATCAACGGATAAATCTCATGGTTAATCATGGCCAATAGCAGTTTGAGGGTGTTGGGATGAATCCCCGATACTCCTTGCGCTAAGCTCATGGCTTTTAGGGTCATGATCAGTCGCGTGGTGTCAGTATCAATCGGATTGCCGACACCGGTGGCATGAGAAATCACCAGATTGCGCTGTAAAGTATCCAGTTCACTTTTGTCGATTTTAACGTGTGCCAGTAAACCAAAACCGGTATTCACGCCGTAAACCGTGTCATCACCGGCCGCCACCTGTTCCACAGTTTGCCGTGACTGAATCACACCCTGCATTAAATGATCATCCACCTGAATAGTGACCGGCTGCTGCCAAATCCGACGTAAATCCGCCAGCTCAAAGCCTTGTTGTGTGAGGGTATAAGTCATTATTTATCCAGCATAGGTAAGTTTAAGTTATTTTCATAGGCGCATTTTTTGGCAATATCATAACCGGCATCGGCATGGCGCATAACGCCGGTGGCCGGATCATTCCATAATACCCGCTCAATGCGTTTGGCCGCCGCATCGCTGCCATCGCAACAAATCACGATGCCAGAATGCTGTGAATACCCCATACCGACACCACCACCATGGTGCAAAGACACCCAGGTGGCACCGGATGCCGTGTTTAATAAGGCATTTAATAAAGGCCAATCGGAGACTGCATCGGAACCATCCACCATGCCTTCGGTTTCGCGATTAGGGCTGGCCACGGAACCGGAATCCAGATGATCGCGGCCAATCACCACCGGTGCCGATAATTCACCGGATTTCACCATCTCATTAAAGGCCAGGCCAAGCTTGTGCCGCTGGCCTAAGCCGACCCAACAAATACGAGACGGCAAGCCCTGAAACTGAATGCGCTCGCGCGCCATGTCCAGCCAGCGGTGCAAATGCGGGTCATCTGGAATCAGCGCTTTCACTTTGGCATCGGTCTTATAAATGTCTTCGGGATCACCTGATAAAGCCGCCCACCGAAACGGCCCAACGCCGCGACAGAATAGCGGCCGAATATAAGCCGGCACAAACCCGGGGAAGTCAAAGGCATTGTCACAACCGACATTAAACGCTTCCTGACGGATATTGTTACCATAATCAAAGGTCGGAATGCCTTGTTGTTCAAAGGCCAGCATCGCTTCCACATGAATTTTCATGGATTCCCGCGCGGCTTTGGCGGTACCTTGCGGGTCACTTTGGCGTTTCTCAAACCACTCCTCCACCGTCCAGCCTTTGGGTAAATAGCCATTGGTGGGATCATGGGCTGAAGTTTGGTCGGTGACCGCATCAGGACGAATACCCTGTTGAACCATCTGCGGTAAAATTTCTGCGGCATTGCCCAATAAGCCCACTGACACGGCTTCTTTATTGGCCACGGCCTGGTTAATGATCGTCATCGCTTCATCCAAAGAATCGGCACGCTGATCGAGGTAGCCGGTTTCCAGACGTTTCTCAATCCGTGATGCCTGACATTCGATGGCCAGCATCGAGGCACCGGCCATGGTCGCTGCCAGCGGCTGGGCGCCCCCCATGCCGCCGAGACCGGCGGTTAAAATCCAGCGTCCGTATAAATCTCCGCCATAATGCTGCCGACCCATTTCCACAAAGGTTTCATAGGTGCCCTGGACAATGCCTTGCGAGCCGATGTAAATCCAGGAACCGTCGGTCATTTGACCGTACATCATCAGACCTTTTTTATCGAGTTCATTAAAATGGTCCCAATTGGCCCAATGCGGCACCAGATTTGAATTGGCGATCAGCACCCGTGGCGCATCTTCATGGGTGGTAAAGACACCCACCGGTTTACCCGATTGTACTAACAGCGTTTCGGTGGGCTTTAATGTTTTTAGGGCTTCAATAATGGCGTGATAACAATCCCAGTTACGGGCCGCTTTACCGATGCCCCCATAGACCACCAGGTCTTCAGGCCGCTCCGCCACCTCAGGATCAAGGTTGTTCATCAGCATCCGCAAAGGGGCTTCTGTGAGCCAGGTTTGGGCATTCAGTTTAGTACCGCGCGGCGCGCGAATCACCGGCGCTTGGCCACGAGAATCGGTTGAAAGAGTCATGATTTATCAGCTCAATAGGTAAAACCCAATTGTATCAATTCAATCGCTTTTTAGCTAATTGACACGCTTTAAATGACTGAAAAATGGCCAATTTAATTCACCGTTAATCAATGAGAATTGTGGTTATAAAGAAAATAGTTCGGTTGATTTGTCTTTGAAAAATCTCTAAGGGGTATGAAATTAAGAAAATACGATAAACAAATACCTACTTTTGAAATTAAACTTTGGCAACTTAATCTGTTGATGAGCTTATTATTCGTGGCTGTATTTAATGTTTATTTATGGCAAGATTTGATGACCAGCCTGCAACCTGAATCTTTTGCGGACTATGCTTTTTTTCTATCCATATTTATGTTGCTGGTGTTGGTGATTAATTTGGTTTTAACGATTTTAACCGGCCCAAAATATTACAAACTTGCTTACGCCGTCATTTTTATCCTATCTGCCCTGTGTTTTTACTATATCGATCAATATAACATCGTTATTGATCGTGACATGATTCGAAATGTGATGGAAACAAACCCCTCAGAAGCCAGGGATTTAATCAGCCTGCGCCTGTTTTTATATCTGGGAATATTGGCATTGATACCGTTACTCTTTGTCATTAGAACCCGGATCCATTACATGAACTTTTGGCGACGGCTGTGGAGTCAATTTAAAATCATCGCCGCATCGCTGCTGGCCATCGGTTTAACCCTTTATATCAGCTACCCGTCTTATGCATCCTTAGCCCGCAATAACCGGCAATTATCACATCTGATTTTACCGACTAACTTTATCTTTGCCGGTGTGTCCTATGCCGGTGAGCAATTTAAAAGCGCCCAACAACCATTTCAAGACATCAGCCAAGATGCTGTTCAACAACCCTTAGGTCTGAATTCAAAGAAAAAAGTGCTCATTATGATCATCGGTGAAACCGCCCGCGCCGACCGTTTCTCCATTAACGGCTATAGTAAAGAAACCAATCCGAAACTTAAAAGCAGACAACTTGTTAACTTCAAACAAACCCGGTCATGCGGCACCAATACCGCCACTTCCTTACCTTGTATGTTTTCCAGTTTAAGTCGCAAAGAATACGATCATAAAACAGCCAGCAACCAGGCTAATTTATTGGACTTTTTCAAGCACGTTGGTATGGACGTGCTGTGGCGTGACAATAACACCGGCTGTAAAGGCCTCTGTGCCAGAACAGCCTATCAGGATATGACCACGGTCGAAGATGATGTCTTGTGCAACGCCGGTGAATGTTACGATGAAATTTTACTCAAGGGTTTAGCCGCCCAAATCAAGGCCGATTCCAAAGACCAGGTCATTGTTTTACACCAAAAAGGCAGTCACGGACCGGCCTATTTTCGCCGCTATCCACCTGAATTTGAAGTCTTCAAACCCACCTGCCACAGTGTTCAGTTACAAGGTTGCAGTCAGGCTGAATTAAATAACAGTTATGACAACACCATCGTTTATACCGATTATTTTATCGATAAAACCATCCAACTACTGGAATCCCTGCCCAATGACATCGATACGTCATTGATTTATATCGCCGATCACGGTGAATCTTTGGGTGAACATAATTTATACCTGCATGGCACCCCTTACATGATAGCGCCCGACGCCCAAACCCATGTGCCGTTTTTTTACTGGCAACCCCCATCGCAACAAATAGCCGCGCAGGTCGATATAAAGTGCTTAAAACAAGAACAGGATGACCCTATATCACATGACAATATTTTTCATAGCCTGCTCGGCTATTTACAAATAAAAAGTGCCTATTACCAACCTGAATTAGATCTGTTCTCAGCCTGTCAAAACCGGAATATAAGACATATAGCCGCTGAATTTAACCACCACAGCAAGCGCTAAGCAAGGTTTTATTCATGTCCATAAACGCATTAACCAGCAATCCCAAACAACTGCCCGTTTATCACATCGGTACCACTGAAGTTCTGCTATTGTTTAGTGCGATTGGGCTCTTTATTGTTATTAAAACCCTTCAATTGGATTTTTCGCTGGCCGATATTATTTATCACCATTTCCAGTGGCATTATCAAAAAGCTTTTGTCACAGAGCAACTTCTGCACCGCGCTGGTCGTTACTCTGTGATCTTAATTTATCTTGGTTTAATTTATAAACTGATATCAAAAATTAGCATAGGTAATGACCCCACAGGTGCTTATCACCTGTCGGTCTTACTGCTAACCATTACTTTGAGTATCATCATCGTGGCCGTTCTCAAACGAGTACTGGATGTCGATTGTCCGTGGGACCTACTGCGCTATGGCGGATCTAAGCACTACGTTCCCTTATTTAACCACCAGCCTGATTACCTGCCTTCAGGCCACTGCTTTCCAGCAAGTCATGCCAGTGTTGGGTTTAGTTGGTTGGCTTTATTTTTTTATTTTAAAGTCAGCAAAAAACCATCAGCATCAAAAAAAACAGCGTTCAAGGCTTTAGGTTCAGCCATTTTACTTGGCATCGTTTTTGGTGTCGCCCAACAATTGAGAGGGGCCCATTTTTTATCGCATGATGTGGCCGCTTTGATTATATGCCTGGTGAGTGCAATCACAGTCTATTCTCTGGCCTATCGTCGCAAAAAAGAACAGCCAAAATGATTTTAAAACAGGTGATTTGCAGCATGATGTGCGTCCTTTCGCTGGCAAATGCTTGGGCAGATTGTCAGCCCTGGGATGCCAGAACACCGGGTATCAAAAAGGAGATAATCCGCATCGATATAGACAATCAAAATGTCTTTGATAACCGGCTTAAAGCAGAAAGCAAAGCCTTTCATAAATTAGCCAATAAATTACACATTAAAACCAAACGCCATGTCATCCGACGCGAGTTATTGTTTCAGCTGGGCGATTCTTTTAATTGGCGTGTGCTGGAAGAAACTGAGCGTAATTTAAGGGCAAAACCCTATATTAAAGATGTCCAGATCTATCCTGTCTTGCAATGTGATGAGGGTGTGGTTATTCAAGTGACCACCCACGATGACTGGACCCTGGAGCCCGGTGTGGGGTTTGGTGTTTCAGGAGGGCAATCAAAGTTTTCTATCGAGCTACAGGAAAAAAACTTATTGGGACTGGGCAAAGGTTTAGAGCTGAAATATAAAAATGGTTTTTTAAGAAATGAAACGTCTATGAGGTATCATGACCCGAGCCTAATGGGTTCAAAAAAACGCTTATATCTCCGCTACCAAAATAATTCTGACGGTGATTTAAAACAACTGCGGCTGGAAGACCCATTCTTCGCCTTAACCAAAAAGCGGGCATGGCATTTTGACCTCATTGACGCAACATTAATCAATCCCATCTATCGGCGTGGTCGAATTGTGGACGAAATTGGCCAAATTCGGCAGTATTTGACTGTCAATGCAGCATGGTTAGTCAAAAACAGTCCACAAAAATACCATCGGTTAAGGACAGGTCTGACCACGGATACAAGTACTTTTTTCAATACAGAGAATTACTTACAGACTGAATTGCCGGCTAACCGAGACTATACTTATCCTTGGATTGGCTATGAATTTATTCAGGAGAATTTTATTGAACGGACAAATTTCACCAGCATGGGCAGAACCGAAGATGTGTCATTGGGACACCACTTTAGGGCTCAACTTGGCCGGGATTTTAATCGTGCCAGTACATTTTTTGAGATAAATTACCAAAAAGGCTACGCCTTGAATAATCGTCACCTGATAACATTAAATGCCTACTTATCAGGTATTCATAATTCAGAGGGCTTACTTAATACCCATATAGGTTTTAAGACTGAATGGTATTATTTTCAAAGCCCTGACAAAACCTTTTACACCTCTACTCTGGTTGATAAAGGCACCCATTTATTTGCCGAACAGCCACAATACTTAGGCGGAGAAACCGGCTTACGGGGTTATCCTTTTCGTTACTTAAGCGGTGATCATATTTGGCTAACGACCTTCGAGCAACGATTTTTCTATAACTGGTACCCGCTGCATTCTTTCCAATTTGCTTCGGCGCTGTTTATTGATACCGGTAGTGCCTGGTCATCGAATCAAAATAAAGAAATATTAACCAATGTTGGCATCGGTTTTAGACTGGTTTCGACCCGTTCTGCCGGTGGCAAGGTGATTCATTTTGACCTGGCTTTTCCTACTGCATCAAAACCAGATATTGACAATATTCAATTTCAAATCACGGCTAAGAAAACCTTTTGAGCCTAAAAAATCAACTCAATGATTTATTGTCATAATTTATTCCATTCGGTGGTCATTACGCGCTTAAATTAAGTAGAATAGAGTTTTTTAAACTATATTCGGGTATGAAATTTTTATCAGACCGTGCGCATATTCGCAGTTTTGTGTTAAGGAAAGGCAAAATGACCAGCGGTCAGCAACAGGCAGTGGATAAATTAATGCCGCACTATGCCCTTGAACCCGATGGACCACTCGATTTTGCTGAAATATTTGGCAATAACAACCCCACTTGGCTGGACATTGGTTTTGGTAACGGCGAGTCCATGATCCATGCCGCCCAACAGTATCCCGACGTGAATTTGTTGGGCATTGAAGTCCATTTGCCCGGCGTGGGTCGTCTATTGATGGCCGCCGATAAGCATGGTTTAGATAATATCCGGATTATTCGTAATGATGCAGTGGATATTATTCGAGAATTTATAGCGGATGAATCCTTAGACGCGGTGCATATTTATTTTCCCGATCCCTGGCATAAAAAACGCCATCATAAGCGTCGTCTGGTGCAGCAACCTTTTTTGGATTTAATTCGGCCAAAATTAACATCCGGCGGTCGCCTGCATTTTGCCACTGATTGGCAACCCTATGCCGAAGAAGTCGCTTTATTATTCGAACACAATACCAACTGGCTCTGCAACACGCAAGACCAGTCACGATACGCCCCCCGACCCGAGTGGCGTCCTATTACAAAGTTTGAACGCCGTGGTCAGCGGCTAAACCACGCTTCTTATGATTTAATCTGGACCAAAAACTGATGGAAATTATCCCGCTGACCAATGAAATGGTGATGATACTGGCGATACTGGCCTACACCGTTTTAATGTTTGTCACCGAAGTAATTCGGATTGATGTGGCGGCGGTGTTAATTTTGGTCATGTTGGGGTTAACCGGACTGGTGCCCGAAAGTCAGCTGTTTTCAGGCTTTGCCTCGAATGCGGTGATTTCGATTATAGCGGTGATGATTTTAGGTGCCGGCCTGGATCGAACCGGCGTGATGGGCGCCGTGGCACAATTCATATTAAAAATTGGCGGCAAAACCGAAAAAACCGTGATGCCGGTGGTGTCCTCCACGGTCGGTGTGATTTCCGGCTTTATGCAAAACGTCGGTGCCACGGCCTTGTTTTTACCGGTGATGAGTAAAATCGCCAGTTCAGCCAAAATTCCGATTTCTAAATTACTGATGCCGATGGGATTTTGTGCCATTTTAGGCGGCACCGTCACCATGGTCGGTTCATCGCCCCTGATTTTACTGAATGATCTGATTGAAACCTCGAACCAATCCCTACCTTCAGGCACCGATACCATGGACACCTTTGGTTTATTTTCAGTGACACCGATTGGCCTGGCCTTGCTGCTTTCCGGGATTATTTACTTTTTGGTCCTGGGTCGCTTTTTACTGCCTAAGGAAAAAGCCGTTAAACATGTGAATAATCACCGCTCGGATGCTTATTTCCGGGAAAATTAAAACAAAGATAAAAAAATCACCGAGATGATTGTTAAAAAGGACAGACCACTGGTGGGCAAGATGATTAAAGAGCTGGAATTTGATCCGCATATTCCGCCGGTGGTGGCACTGTTCAGCGATGGCGAATCCACCTTGGCACCACCCCGGGATCGGTTTATCTGGAATGGTGCCACATTAGGTGTCATGGGCAGCCCGGATGAAATTAAGCGGTTTGCCGAAGAATTTAACCTCACTGTTCTGCCCAAGTTAAGACATTTTAAAACCAGTTTTAATCCGTCTATTTCGGGTGTTTCTGAAGCAGTGATTATTCCCGGATCGCGCTATCTCGGCACCAAACTCTCTGAGTACCACTTCCGTAAAGAATACGCCATCACTATCCTCGCCGTCTCACGCAACAATAAACTCTACACCGGCGAAGCCATGTATGATTTAGAGCTTCAGTTGGGTGATACTTTTATTATTCATGGCCGCTGGAATGACCAAATCGGTCTCAGCCGATCACGCAACCTCACTCTGGTCAGTGATGCACCCAGTGAACAACAACGACCGCAAAAAATCCCTTTTGCCATCCTGTTCTTTGCCCTCAGCTTATCGCTGGTTATTTTTACCAACATGCAACTGTCACTGGCCTTGCTCACCGGTGCCGTGGGCATGATTATTTTCGGTGTCCTTAATATGGATGAAGCCTATCGCGCGGTCAGCTGGAAAACCGTGTTTATGCTGGCCTGTCTGATTCCGTTAGGTTTCGCCATGGAACAAACCGGCACCGCCGTCTGGATTGCCCAAAACACCATTGCCGGCCTTGGCGATGTGCCACAAATTGTCTATCAACTCACCCTGGCGATTTTAGCCACCATTTTCTCGCTGGTGATGTCCAATGTCGGTGCCACCGTTTTGCTGGTGCCGCTGGCCATCAACATGGCCCTGGAAACCGGTGGCAACCCCGCCATGTATGCCCTGATTGTCGCCATCTCCACCTCCAACGCCTTTATCCTCCCTACCCACCAGGTCTCCGCCCTCATCATGGGTCCCGGCGGTTACGCGGTAAAAGACTTTATCAAAGTCGGCTTTTTTATGACCATTCTCTTCCTCAGTGTTTCCCTGACCGTCATTAACCAGCTTTTTTAAGCGCACAAGCCCGCTCCAGCTTCATCCGAAATAATTGCTTTAACATTCTAAGATTATCCTCGTGAATCGGCTTATGACAAAACTGACAATCCGCCAACTGCTCAATAATCACCTCAATTTCCGCCATCACAAAATTTAACTCTTGTTGGTTCATCGATAACTCCTCTCTCAAAGTAACCTCCATTAAAGCAAATCCGATAAATCATAAATACCGCAAAACACCGATTCGCTTGTAGGAAAATATCGATTGGCGTGTCGAAAATATCGATACGAGAATAGTTTTTGAACTAATTGCATGATGCATCAGTATCAGCATATAATGATGATGATTTTGATTATATGGTGATTTATGCGAACAACTGTGACGATTGACAATGAATTAATGACCAAAGCCATGGCTTTATCAGGCATTAAAGAGCGATCTGCCTTGCTGCGAGAAGGTTTAAAGGCACTTATTGAACGTGAGAGTGCGCGGCGCTTAGCTAAACTTGGCGGTTCTGAGCCTGAATTAGAAGCCATACCACGTCGCCAATCGGCTCTTGACTGATGGTTTTAGTAGATACCTCTGTTTGGGTTGATTATTTGCGAGCAGGGGATGCGGCTTTAGTCGATTTACTCAACCGTTCGCTGGTTTGTATTCATCCAGTGATTATTGGTGAACTGGCCTGTGGGAATCTGCAAAATCGGGCTGAATTACTGTCACTTTGGCACAACTTGCCGCAGGTAACCGAAGCCAGTCACAACGAGGCGCTTTTGCTGCTTGATAATCAACAGCTTATGGGCAAAGGCATTGGTTATATTGACTTGCATTTATTAGCCTCTACATTGTTAACGAATAATACCCGTTTGTGGACACGTGATAAACGATTGGCGGGTTTATCTGAGGATTTGGGTGTGGCTTTTATGCCATAAATTTAAGACAAGTTATTCCTTGCCTCTACGGGACTGAAATTTGGCGTATTAGATACTCAAGATTGACAACACAAAGATAAAATTTGCTTAATTCAATGACGTTAGAATCATTCAACTTCCCAATAAAAATCAGGCCTCGACATCGGCAAATAATCACTCAACTCAATTTCACGTAAAGCCTTGACATCAGGAATGGTCTTCACAACATAGCGACAAAACTTCAGCATATCAGAAATTTTACTTTTCTCGAAAGGCTGAATATCCGTGCCGAATTGATCCCATAGGGCGAATAAACCATATAAGTA